>JAKZSO010000191.1:0-5495 GCA_047517625.1 Alphaproteobacteria bacterium | reverse complement strand
GAACGGTTCCACTCCCGACAGCCAAACAAACAGCTGCCACACCGCCAGTGCCACGGCGATGCTGACCAGGCCACGGGTCAGTGCGGTCATGACATCCCCACGCCCAGTTTTGCCAACAAAGCAGTTTGAAGTTCGTTCACTTTTGGATCGCCGGGGTCCCGGGGCGTGGGGCCCGACGGAAATGTGCCCGCGCCCAAAGCCGCAGGTGACCCAGAAAGGACATGGATGCCATCGGCCAGGCGTGCAGCCTCCAGGGGATCGTGGGTCACCAAAATGACGGTGCGGCCACCGAGCAGGCGTGCGCTCAAGTCCTGGAGCTTCATGCGGGTGAGGGCGTCCACCGCCGAAAACGGCTCATCCATCAGCACCACGGGCTGGTCTTCCATCAGCGTCCGGGCCAATGCCACCCGCTGGCGCATGCCGCCGGAAAGCTGGGCTGGCAGCAGGGCGGCGCTGTCGGTGAGGCCAACCTCCGCCAACAAAGCCAATGCGCGGTCACTGTCCTGACGTTCCCCGCGCAATCTGGTTCCCAGCAGCACGTTGTCCAAAGCGCTGAGCCAAGGCAGCAGCAAGTCGCGCTGATCCATATAGGCGATGCGGCCGGTCAGCGTCCCGCCATCGGATCCAAGAGCGGTGTCTGGGGGGGCCGTTCCCAATCCCGCGATCATCCTTAAAAGACTGGACTTGCCGACGCCGCTCGCCCCCAGGATGCAAGTAAACGACCCCCCGGCGAATTCGGCATTCAATCCTGCGAACACCGGCTTGCCGTCATACACCAAACTGCCGTGGGCGATGCGCACACCCAATGACGGTGGGGCAAATCCTGGCGTGGGGTCGAGCATGGGCACTATCCCTACGCCGGCATAATCCGGATCAGGTGCAGGGGTCGCCTCAAATTCGCGATGAGGCCTCTCAGCCGCCCATTGCGGCTCCCCCCAGTGATCCGGCGACTATAAGCACGGCGCGGCGCGGCGGCAAGATACCGGCCGCATTTACCGCTTCGGGGACTTCCGCTAAACAGTGGGGATGTTTCGTTCCAACCAATTGGCGGCAGTGATTGTCGGCGGCGTTCTGGTCCTGGCTCTTGCGGCCTGCGAGAGCGAAAGTTTCGAGGCCCAGGTGGCCGCGGCGGAAGCCGCCGGGGATTTCGGCACCGTCATCGAGCTGTGGGGTCCCCGAGCCGACGAAGGCGATATTCAGGCAATTCGCGAAATCGCCGCGCTTTACGAATCCGGCCCCGCTTCTTTTCAGGATTTCGCCCTGGCGGCGGCGTTTTATAGTCGTGGCGACGCGCTGGGGGATTCTGCTGCCATGGTCGGCTTGGGCGCGCTGTACGAAAACGCCCTGGGCGTTGACCGCGATATGGATAAGGCCTTGGCCCTTTACACCAAGGCCGGTGAACTTGGGAACGTCATCGGCCAATTCCGCGTGGGTCTGCTTTACGATGGCGGCACATGGGGGCCGCCCGACTATCAGGCGGCAATCCTGTGGTACAAACTTGCCGCCAATCAAGGCTTCGTCGCCGCCCAAATGAAATTGGGTTCGCATTTTTTCTCGGGGTTCGGCGAAACGGTTCCGCGGGACACGACCGAGGGCGCCAAATGGTTTCGCATGGCGGCGGAGCTGGGCCACCCCGGCGGCCAATACCGCATCGGCTTGATCCATGAGAATGGGGCGGGGGCTCCACAGAGCGCGGTGGAATCCTACGCCTGGTTCCGCTTGGCCGCGGCCCAGGGCAGCGAACCAGCGGACCAAAGTATGGCCCGGGTCGCAAAGACATTGACCCCGGAGGATTTGGCGGCGGCCCAAACGCTTTCCCAGACATATTGGGACCTCTACGTGGCGCCGTTCCAATGAGCCGGTTAGCATCGGTGGCCTTTGCCTTTTCGCTGATCCTCGCGGCTTGTGGGGGCGATGATTTCGAGGCCCAAGTGGCCGCCGCCGAAGCGGCAAACGACTACGCCACTGTCATCAAATTGTGGGATACCCGTGCTCAGGTTGGCGACACCCAGGCAATGCTGGAAATCGCCGCCGTTTACGAGACCGGCTCAAACGCCGTCCAAGATTTTTCGATGGCGGCGGACTCGTACCGCCGTGCCGCCCAACTGGGCGACACCACCGCAATGATTCGCTTGGGGTTGCTGCTTGCGCTGGGCCAGGGGGTCACCCGCGACACACAAGAGGCATTGGCCCTGTTCGCCCGGGCCGCCGAACTTGGAAATCCAGTCGGCTATTACCGGACCGGCAGGTTGCTGACTTCGGATTATTCGAAGGCCATGGAGCAATACCAGATTGCCGCCGATTTGGGCGTCATCGACGCCCAGGTCGAATTGGCCAATCATTATTTTTCGGGGTTTCGGGTGACCCGGGATTCGGAGCTGGCCTTCAGATGGTACCGGGAGGCGGCCGAGCATGGCCATGCGGGGGCGCAATTCCGGTTGGGGTTTATGCTGCGGGCTGGCATCGGGGTCGCCCAGGATGAACTGGCCGCCTATGCGTGGTTCCGTTTGGCCGCGGCCCAGGGCGTCGGGGCGGCCATTGAAAGTCTCGGCGATCTTGGTGCGGATTTGGACGCGGAAACCTTGGCGGCAGCTCAGGCGCTTTCACAAGAATATTGGGATTTGTATGTGGCGCCGTTCCAGGATGGGGTCTGATCAGCGCCCATTTACCGGCCTGCGGGTATTAGGTAAACAAGACCCATGATCAATTCCGAGAGTTTGGCCAGGGCGGTTGTTTTGGCCGCCGTTCTGGGGCTGACCCTCGCGGCGTGCAAGGGCGAAAGTTTCGAAGCACAGGTTGCCGCCGCTGAAGAGGCGGGCGATTTCAACACCGTCATTGCGTTATGGAGCGCCCGGGCCGAGGCGGACGATTTGCAAGCGATCCTGCAAGTCGGCGCGTTGTACGAAGCGGGACCCTCAGCCATTCAGGATTTTTCCTTGGCCGCCGCGTCGTATCGTCAGGGGATGGAACTGGGCGACACCACCGCGATGATCCGGCTTGGCGCGCTGTACGAACGCGGCCAGGGGGTGGAGCGGGACTCCCAAGAAGCCTTGGCGCTGTTTACCAAGGCTTCCGAGCTCGGTGACCCCGTCGGTCAATACCGGGTCGGGCGCCTTTATGACGGCACCATGCTGGGCCCCGCCGACTACACCAAAGCCATGGAATGGTACGAATTTGCGGCTGAGCAGGGGGTGATTGAAGCCCAAGTCGAACTGGCCAATCACCATTTTGCCGGGCTGTTCATGCCCCGTGATACCGACAAAGCGGCAAAGTGGTTTCGCGTCGCCGCCGAACACGGTCACGCCGGATCGCAATTCCGCATGGGGTTCCTGTACCGGACGGGTAATGCCGTGCCGAAAGACAACATCATCGCCTATGCGTGGCTGCGATTGGCGGCGGCCCGGGATGTCGCCGAGGCGTTCACGCGTTTGTCCGAGGTCGGCGCCGAATTGAACGCCGATGCCCTGGCAAAAGCCCAGGCGCTTTCACACGAATACTGGGATCTGTATGTGGCGCCCTTCCAGGATGGCGTCTGACCCGCCAACATTTACCCGCCCGGGGAAAATCGTTACATAACCCCCATGCGGCGTTTCAAGAATCTTGGAGGGCACAACGTCCGTCCCGGCTGGTTGCTGGGCCTTGTGGCGTTGGTGCTGGTGTCTGCCTGTGAGGGGGAGCCCCAACCGCTGGGTGACCGGCTCTTCATTCTCACCGCGGACTCGCGCTATGAATTTTTTGTCGAGATCGCGATTACCCCGGAGCAACGATCCCAGGGGTTGATGTTCCGCACTGAACTAGCCGCAAACGCGGGTATGCTGTTTCAGTATGGCGAGCCCCAAATTATCAACATGTGGATGGCCAACACGCTCATTCCCCTGGACATGATTTTCATCGGCAGCGATGGCCGCATCGTCAGCATTGCCGAGCGCACCGTGCCGCAATCGTTGACCACAATCCCGTCCGAGGCCCCAGCCATCGCGGTGCTGGAGGTCCCCGGGGGCACCGCCGACCGCCTGGGAATTGGGCCCACTGACGTCGTCATCCATCATTTTTTCGGCAACACGGATTAGCCCAAGTCATTGCCCGGCCGCTTCGGCTTGGCACCACCGCTGCTTGGGTGTATTGCAACATCTCACCGCATTCGGGGAGTAGCTCAGCCTGGTAGAGCACCGGCTTTGGGAGCCGGGGGCCGCTGGTTCGAATCCAGTTTCCCCGACCATGCGGAAGTGCAAAATAAGGTAGGTTTTCCAGTTGGTTGGCGTTGGCCGTGGCTGCCACCGAAAGCCGCCGTAACCGACCGCGCCTCAATCCGATGCTGGCCGGAACATGCCTGCCGGTGCTCTTCGCCGGGGATACCAATCGGTTCAGAAAAATATGCCGACAGAATCCGGCAGCTAGACTCTATCGATGCATATCTTGCAACGGTGCGGCTTTTTCCAGCGGCGTTTCTGGAGACATGTGCTTCAGAACAATGTTCGACGGTCTAAGGCGATAAGCCAACTCGGCCATGTTGTTTTCTGGCTCATCGAACATGTTCCGTAAAACGTTCACGACCGATTGCTGCCGCTCCGTGTGAACAAATTCGATTTGAGGTCCAAAAATCCGTCTCAATTCAATTGATTTGATCTGATATTCGTTTCGCGTGGTGTTCTTTTTTACGCAGACCACGGAAAGAGAAAGCAAGTCGGAGAATTCCGAAATTTCGTTTTCGTATCCGGTCCCCAGAAGTTCCAAAAGAGCGTCGTTCAGAGCCGAGAGCACAATTTCTTTGTTCTCAAAAATGCATTTCGACAGGTGATTGAAAATCACGTTGTGCGACTTGTCATTCGCCTGTCCATCAAACCCGTCGAAGTCGCTGGCAGCGTCCCGCAATTCGGATTTCGTATCGGTCAAAAAGTCGTCAAGAAGACCGACCAGGCCGGCGTGTTTGGTTGCAAACAAATGCTTCACGATTTCCGACCTTTGGATGCCTAGGTGGTCGAAAAATTCGTAGACCAGTGAAAGCAGACGGGTGTTGTGGTAGACCATGACAAGCAGATGCAATTTTCGGCATTCAAGGTAATCGTCAAAAGTCAGAGTATTGATTCCGACGATAATCTCTTCAATTTCGTATACGCTGACTTTCTCGCCTAGAATTTCATAATCACCCTCGCATTCCGGGATCAGTCTGTAGCTTCGTTCAATCCCGAAATCACGGATATATTTCTGAGAATCAAGCTCGGTCCCTTTGAGCACGATTGTCTGCAGACAAGAAAATTCGATTACCCCTAAATTGATTAGCTCGAACACCCCATCCATGTGCGTCCGCTTGGTCTCAAGAGGCAACCCGAGCATCAAATCGGCGGTGTTTTCCAGGCCTTTTGAATCCATATCTTTTTGGATTTCTTCATACGCGCTCATTTTGATGTTTTGGCGTTTAACCGCCGCTAGGGTGACATCATTCATTGACTGCATTGCACTCCGTAAGATCAAAGAACCGGTTTCAAGAACACCGA
>JAKZSO010000190.1:0-35892 GCA_047517625.1 Alphaproteobacteria bacterium | reverse complement strand
AACGCACGGTGAGCGTATGGGGCCCGGTCAATTCGACGTCAAATTGCGCCAAGGGTTCCGGAATTTCGTTTTGGGCCTCGCCCAGCGCGATGGTCACCATCTTGCGGTCTAGCTTGGCGACCAATTGGGCCGTGGGTTCGTGGACGATGACCTCGCCGTGGTGAATGATGGCCACGTGGTCGCACAGGGCCTCGGCTTCTTCCAGATAATGGGTGGTCAACAGCACGGTGACGCCGCCGGCGTGGAGTTGGCGGATATAATGCCCAAAGCTGATGGCGAAGCTCCACGTCGACCCCGGCGGTGGGCTCGTCCAGAACCAGAATCGGCGGTGAGTGGGCCATGGCTTTTGCCAGCAGCAGCAGCCTGCGCATGCCCCCCCGACAGGCGCCGGGCATAGGCGCCGGCTTGGTCGGTCAGGCGCACCGCCTTTCCGCCGTGCGGCGCTCTGCCTTTGGCACCCCATACAGCCCGGCCTGGAATTCCATGGTCTCGGCCGGGGTGAAAAATGGGTCCAAATTAAGCTCTTGGGGGACGACGCCGATGGCTGCCCGGGCTTGGCGGGTTTGGCTGTCGATGTCGTGGCCCCACACCGCGACAGAGCCTGCGGTCTTGGTCACCAGCCCGGCAAGAATATTGATAAACGTGGATTTCCCCGCCCCGTTGGGGCCAAGCAGGCCGAAGAACGAGCCTACGGGGATGGTCAAACCGACCGATTTCAGCGCCTCAACCGCCGCGGTCTTATTTGTGGCGGCATAAGTTTTGGTAACGCCCCGGGCCGTGACGGCGGCGTCAATGGTCGCGGTGGCATCGGATGTGCGCGTCGAGTCTTGCCCTGGGGATTGTTCGTTCATGGGGACGAAACTTAGCGTTGATCATGGCTCCGCAACAGGTATCATTCGCCCCGCCAGCAACTCTTGCCGCGACGCTTCCCATGCAGGTCTTCCATGAAACCCGAACCGCCGGAAGTTATCGAGATCAAAGGCAGCACCGTCGCCTGTGATGGCGGCGGTGGGGCCAATGCTGCGGAGCAGCGGGCTAACAGTGGCTTGGGGCATCCCCGGGTGTTTTTGACTGTGGACGCCGAAGGCAAGGTCGAATGCCCGTATTGCGATCGCCTGTACCAGCGGGCCAAACCTGTTTGAGCCGAGCCCGAGCTGACACCCAGGCCCACGGAACACCGTCATGAAAATCCTGGCCATCAGCGTCGGCGTTGAGCGCGATGTAGAGAGTGCCACGGGCGAAACTATACGGACCGCCATAAACAAAAAACCGATCGACGGTCCAATCATGTTGCGGATGCGCGGTTTGGACGGCGATGTGCAATCGGATGCCGAGGTCCATGGCGGCTTCGAGCGGGCGGTGCTGGTGTATTCCTGGGACAACTACTCGATTTGGCGCCAAGAGCTGAGCCGCGACGACATGGCCTATGGCGAGTTTGGCGAAAATTTCACCGTCGAAGGCATGTTGGATGGGGACGTGCATATCGGTGATTTGTACCGGGTCGGCGGCGCCGTCGTGGAAGTCACCCACGGCAGAATTCCCTGTCACAAATTGGGCGTCCGGTTTGGCGACGCCGGGTTCCCAAAGGTGTTCCTGAAAAGCCTGCGCACCGGATTTTTTCTGCGGGTGTTGGAAGAAGGCGAGGTCGCGGCGGGCGACGTCTTCGAGCGCTTGGCAATCGGGCCGGAGCGGATCACGGTAAAAGAAGCAGTGGACCTGCTGTACCGGGACGCGGTTGACCCCAAACGGGTCGCGGCTCTGACGGAGTTAGCGGCCATCCCCACCTCGTGGCGGGACCGCGCCCGGACGAAATTGGCCAGTCCAGCCGGGGATTAGCGAAATGGCCCGGTGGGGCGGGCGGGGTATAGTGTCCCATGGCTGCCGGTAAAACCGCCACGAAGAAAGCCGCCCCAGGCGGGCCGCTATATCTGGTGGACGGCTCCGGGTTCATTTTCCGCGCCTACCACGCTCTCCCCCAACTCACCCGCAAGCGCGACAAGCTGCCGACCGGCGCGGTCACTGGCTTTTGTAACATGCTCAACCGGCTGCTTACCGACATCGGGGCTGACGGCCACTTGGCGGTGATTTTCGATGCCGGGCGCAAGACCTTCCGCAACGAAATTTTTGCCGATTACAAAGCCCACCGGCCGCCGCCCCCGGACGACCTGATCCCCCAGTTCGACCTGATCCGCAAAGCCACCGCGGCGTTCAACGTCATCGCCGTGGACCGGGAAGGGTTCGAAGCGGACGATTTGATTGCCTCCTATGCCCGGGCCGGACGCGACGCGGGCTACACGGTGGTCATTGTGTCTTCCGACAAAGACTTGATGCAGCTGATCGAGCCCGGCGTTTCCATGCTCGACCCGTTGAAGAATCGCGCCATCGGCGACGAAGAAGTGCGCGAAAAATTCGGCGTCGATCCGGACATGATGATCGATCTTCAGGCGCTTGCCGGGGATTCCACCGACAACGTGCCCGGGGTGCCGGGGATTGGGGTCAAGACCGCCGCTGAATTGTTGGGCATCTATGGCGGCCTCGACCAATTGCTCGACCGGGCCGAAGAAATCAAGCAGCCGAAACGCCGCCAGACCTTGATCGACAATGCCGACATGGCCCGCATCAGCCGGGATCTGGTCACCCTGCGCCAGGACCTGCCCCTGGATGGCGGCCTGCAAACCTTGGCTATTCAGCCCCCGGACCCGGAAGTTCTTTACCCGTTTTTGGAAGACATGGAATTTTCCGCTCTGCTGAAACGGTTGCGCGGGGGCGATGGCGCGGCGGCCACGCCTCGGCCAATGCCAACACCGGCGGCGGCCCCTAAGCGAAAATCCGCCAAGGCCGGCGACGGCGAGGTTGCCATTGTCCAGACCGCGGCAGACTTGGCCCAGTGGGTGGCCGAGGCCCGCCTGGCAGGGGCGGTGGCGATCCATGTGGAAGGCTCGCACCCCGATGAAATGCAGGCCGATGTGGTCGGTGTGGCGTTCACCCATGGCCCGGATCAATCGTGGTACGTGCCCTTGGAACATGGTCCGGCGGCCAAGCAGGAAGCGTTGGAATTGGATGGCACCAAGCCCGCGGACGCGCCCGCGCAAGTGCCAAAGGACAAAGCGATCCCACTGTTGACCCAGTTGCTGGAAGACCCGGCGGTCCTAAAAATTGGTCACGATATCAAGGGCCCGGTGAAGGTTTTGGCCCGGGCCGGGGTGAGGGTGGCGCCGGTGGAAGACACCATGTTGTTGTCGTTCACCCTTGGTGGCGGGAGCTTTGGCCGCGGTGTCGCCGACCTTGCCGAGCGGCTGCTGGAAGCCACGCCCCAGTCCCGCAAAGACCTGTTGGGCACCGGCAAGAAAGCTATCCTTTTCGCTCAAGCGCCCCTGGCCGACGCGGCCAAGCTGGCTGGCGAAGCCGCCGATTTCGCGTTCCGCGCCCATGGAATTTTGCGAACCAGCCTGGTGTCCGAGGCCATGGTGGCGGTTTACGAAACGATCGAGAGGCCCCTGGTGCCAGTGCTGGCGGCCATGGAGCGCCACGGCATCAAGGTCGACCAAAAAGCCTTGGGCTCCCTGTCTAAAGATTTCGCCAAGCGCATGGCGGACCTGGAGGCCGAGGTCTACCGCCTGGCTGGCCACAAATTTAACGTGGGATCGCCCAAACAATTGGGCGAGGTGCTGTTCGATGAGATGGCCCTGCCCGGAGGCAAGCGCGCGAAAACGGGGGCTTGGACAACCGGCGCCGATGTGCTGGAAACCTTGGCGGACGATGGCCACGAACTGCCGGAAAAAGTTTTGGGGTGGCGCCAACTGGCGAAGCTGAAAAACACCTACACCGACACCTTGGGGGCACAAATTAACCCAGCCACCGGCCGGGTTCACACCAGCTATCAGATGGCCGGTGCCGCCACCGGGCGGCTGGCGTCGATAAATCCGAACTTGCAGAATATTCCGGTGCGGTCCGAAGAGGGCCGCAAGATTCGCCAAGCCTTTGCCGCCGAAAAGGGCGCAAAGTTGGTGTCTGCCGACTATTCCCAAATCGAACTGCGGCTGTTGGCCCACATGGCAGAGATCGATTCGTTGAAGGAAGCGTTCTCATCAGGCGTGGATATCCATGCTCTGACCGCGTCCCAGGTTTTCGGAGTGCCGGTCAAAGGCATGGACCCGGGGGTGCGACGTCAGGCCAAAGCCATCAATTTCGGCATTATCTATGGAATCTCGGCGTTTGGCCTGGCCCGTCAGTTGGGTATCGCGCGCAAGGAAGCAGCGGATTACATCGCGGCGTACTTCGAACGCTACCCCGGGATCAAAGATTACACGGAGGAGGCGAAATCCTATGCCAGGGAGCACGGCTATGTGACCACTTTGTTCGGGCGTCGTGTTCATATCCCTGGGATTCTCGACAAGAACCACACCCACCGGGCGTTTTCCGAGCGCGCCGCCATCAATGCGCCACTGCAGGGAACCGCGGCGGACATCATCAAACGCGCCATGGTGGCCATGGACCGGGCGCTGGGGCGGTCAAAGCTGAAAGCCAAGATGCTGTTGTCGGTGCACGACGAACTGTTGTTCGAGGTCCCGGAAAAAGAAATCGACGCTCTGTCGGCCCTTGCCAAAAAAGTCATGGAAGGCGTCGCCCAACTGGACGTGCCGTTAACCGTGGAAACCGGCGCCGGCAAGAACTGGGACGAAGCGCACTAAATCGGCACAGCCGATTTAGTGGTTTGTTACATGTCGCGCGGATTCACTCAATTGGCCTGAAAGAAAGTCGGCCAACCGAGATTCGCGCTTAAGACCAGTTCTGCGCCGCGGATCGGCAGCAACCACGTACGCAGCTGAAATCTGAGTGAATTTAGAAATTCACTCAATGGGCAATCCGGGTTGCTTCAAGAATGTCAGCTTGTCCCAATACCCTCTTTGACTAAAAATTTTGCCGCTGCGGATGTGGAAAATCCCGCTGCCCCGTAATCCGAGCGGGTCGCGCCACTCAAGGATGGCAACGTCACCGTCCACAAAAACGCTCTCCACGATGCAGGTCATTTTTGCAGTTTCGAAATCGCGCCGAAACATCTCGCGGATTGCTTCGCGCCCTTCGACGGGATCCTGAGTCATTTGGTGGTTGATAGCGTCGTCGAAGTAGAATGCCGCCATCTCATCGGCGTCACCCCGATTGAAAGCTTTGACCCATTCCAAAATTAGTTCTCTGGGTCCCACGACGCGCCTCCCGACGCCGCCTGAAGGCTAGCGTTCTATTCGCACCACGACCCGGCGGTTGGCGGCCATGTTTTCCGGGATCGGCACCCCGTTGATGTCGCGGTTGTCTTCTTTTGGCCGGGTGTCGCCGTATCCAATCACCGTGATGCGTTCGGGGTCGACGCCGCGGCTGATTAGGAATCGCGCGACCGCCGCGGCCCGGGCGGCGGACAGCTCCCAGTTCGATGGAAATTTGGCGGTGCTGATGGGGTCGTCGTCGGTGTGGCCTTCCACATCAACCTTGTAGGTCTGGATGCCCAGAAGGATCAGGTTTTGCGCGACCCGGTCCAACGTCGGCTCACCAGAGGGCAGAATGTCAGCGGTGCCCGGGGCGAACATGTCGCCGGACTTAAACTCGAACGTGCTCGAGCGCCGGGTGCTGGTGGTCTCGACTTTGCCTTCGCCGCCTTCCCCTGCCTCTTCGTTCAATTGTTCGACCAAAGCCATGAACGGCGTCGGCGGCGCCGCGGTTTTGCCGACAATGGTGCTCATGATGGCGCCGGCGGCGGTGGAATTCTCCAAAGCCTCCAGCAATTCGGGGCTGGTGGGTTTGATGATTGAAAACATCATGACGAAGAACGTCATCAAAATTGTGATGGCGTCGGCGTAGGTGACTAGCCAGTCTTCCGACGGCGGTTCTGATTTTTCTTCTGGTGGGCCGTCGGCCATTATTCGTCCTTCTTTCCACCATTTTTGCGATGTTGTAGTGCATCGACGGGTCAAGATAGCTGTTCATCTTGTCCTGGATGAAACGTGGGCTTTTTTGCTCCGCCAGCATTGCAAAGCCTTCGGTAATTAGAAAATTGCGGAATCGCATGATCCCTTCCTTCTGACTGATCTTGCTGGCGGCAGGGATGAAAACCAGCCGGGCGACCAACACCCCGTACAGGGTGGTCAACATGGCCACCGCCAAGCCGTCGCCGACGCCGTCGGGATTGGCGGTCAATGATTGCAGCATGACGATCAGGCCGACCAGGGTGCCAATCATGCCAAACGCCGGGGCGGCCGCCGCCATATTCTGCAATATATCCGCCTGGACCATGGCGCGGGAATAGGAACCGTTCGACGCCGCCCCCAGCATCCCACGGACTTCTTCGCCAGAATATCCGGTGATCACTAGCTCGATGCCATAGCTTAAGAAATGATCCTGGCTTTTCGCGCCCTTGATCTCTTTTTCCAGAGCCAGCAGCCCGGATTTCTTGACCAGGTAACCCCAGCGAATGATTTTGCCGGTCTCCACGGTCAGCAGCTTGCGGTCGGCCTTGCCTTTGATAAACAGCCCGCCGATGTCCTTCAGGGCAAGAATAACGTAGCGGCCCTGGTAGCCGATAAACGTGGCCGCCAGGGTTCCACCAACCACCATCACAATGCTGGAGCCAGACACGAAGCTCATATAATTGTCGGTTGACGTCATGATGGCGCCAACGAACAAGCCTATGCCGGCCAAAAAACCCAGCAGTGTCGGGATGGACATGACAGACCTTAGAAAAACGAACCCGCAACGGCTTGAGTATACCTAATTCCCCGGGGCCTAGGAATCCCCCCGTGGCCTAGGCGGTCTTGGGCGCCGCGGCGATGACTTCGGGCGTCACGTGCTCTTCGAACTGAGCAAAATTTGCCACGAACATATCCACCAGTTTTTTGGCGGTGGCGTCATAGGCATCCTTGTCCGCCCAGGTATCGCGGGGGTTCAGGATTTCCGCCGGTACGCCTTCGCACGATTCCGGCACATTCAAGCCAAAGGCCGGATCCACGAACGTCGGTGTGTTGGCCAAATCGCCGTCCAAGGCCGCGCCCAACAACGCCCGGGTGTGCTTGATCGGCATGCGCTCGCCGGTGCCATAAGGGCCGCCGGTCCAGCCGGTGTTTACCAACCAGCATGTGCAGTTGTGGTCTTCCAGCAGCTTGCCCAGCAAGTTGGCGTAAACGGACGGGTGCCGGGGCATGAATGGTGCGCCAAAGCACGTGGAAAACGTCGCTTCTGGCTCAATGACGCCGCGCTCGGTACCCGCCACTCGGGCGGTGTAGCCCGACAAGAAATGGTACATGGCCTGGGCGGGAGTGAGTTTGGCGATCGGTGGCAGCGCGCCAAACGCGTCGGCGGTCAGCATCACCACGTTCTTCGGCTGACCCGCGACGCCCGTGGTCGAGGCATTGGGGATCGCTGCCAAGGGGTATGACGCCCGGGTGTTCTCGGTCTTGGTTTTGTCATCGAGGTCCAAAACCCGGGTGTTTTCGTCGAACACCACGTTTTCCAGGATCGTCCCGAACATACTGGTGGTGGCGTAGATTTCCGGCTCTGCTTCGGCCGAAAGCTTGATCACCTTGGCGTAGCAGCCGCCTTCGAAATTAAACACGCCGTCGTCTGACCAGCCGTGCTCGTCGTCGCCGACCAGGGTACGGTCGGGATCGGCGGACAAGGTGGTCTTGCCGGTGCCGGACAGGCCGAAAAAGATCGCGCTGGCGCCATCCTTACCGACGTTGATGGAGGAATGCATCGGCATGACGCCACGGTCCGGCAGAATGTAATTCATCACACTGAACACCGACTTTTTGATCTCGCCGGCGTATTGGGTGCCCCCGATCAGCACTTCACGGGCGCCGAAATTCACCAAGATAAAGGTGGTGGAATTCGTTCCGTCGACTTCGGGGTCGGCTTCGTAATCCGGGGCGTGGATGACGGTAAATTCGGGCTTGAAGCCGGCCAAATCGCTGGGATCGGCTTCGATGAACATATTTCCCGCGAACAGGTTGTGCCAAGCGTGTTCGTTGATGACCCGAACGGCCAAGCGGTAATTGCCATCGGCCCCGGCCCAACAGTCTTTGACGAACAGCTCGCGACCGTTCAGGTGGTTGATGACCTTTTCGCGCAGGGCGTTGTATACCGATTCTTCCATCGGCTTGTTGACCTTGCCCCACCAGATATTGGCTTCCGATGATCCCTCCTTGACGACAAATTTGTCGTTAGGCGACCGGCCGGTGTGGTGGCCGGTGTCTGTCAAAAAGGCCCCGCCTATCCCTAGGACTCCTTCGCGTCGTTCGATGGCCTCCTGGTACAGGCCCGGCACCGACAAATTCCAATGCACGTTCTTGGTGGGGCTCAAGCCAATGTCAGATAGTCCGTTCGATGAAATATGCGTTCCGAGCTCGTTCACTTAGATCTCTCCCTCGTTCCGATTCAAAAAAATTCCAAAACCACCCATCGCCGCTTGGTGCCGCGAAAAAATCGCTGATGTTCAACCGTTATCCCCGTTCGCCCATTCGGCTAATCGCCGCACGCGCCTGGTTTAGCCTATTCACGGGGGCGGGAAAGCCGATCCTTGCCACCTCCCCTTCGCGGCGCAGATCACATCCCTCAGGGTCACAACCTGTCATTCTCCAACCATCCCCGTCAAGTCCTTGGTTTTCAGCCAAAAACCGCACGGTTTGTGGGTGATTTTCGTTCAAATTGGTGACCAAGTCCGCCTCGGAATCCGCCGAAAACCCGGCGGAATCCGTTGGAAACAGCAGATCGCGGCCGTCGATCCAGTCGATGCGTCCAAATCCGGCCACCAAATGGGCCCTTGTGATTTGGATCCGGTAAAAGCCAAAATCGGCAAACCCCGCATATCCTTCGGCCGATGGGTGGCGGGCCAGATACCGGGATTTGGCTTGGTCGTCGTCAATGGGAACGGCCCGGCCAAGGACCGAAACCCGGTGACCAGTCAAGCGCTCGGGGCCAGTGCCAGTGCCGTCGTACAGCAGCGAAACCCGGTCATCCGCGGCGAGGTTCTTGGTGTGCTCGGCCAACTGGGAAATCAGCAGGAGGGGACTGGCGTCGAAATCGCAGGCTACCAGCACCAGGGAAGCATAGGGCCAGCCGCCACCGCCCGCCAAGCTGGTCGCCAGTGTGGAGGTGTCCAAGGCCCGGATTAGGCGGCGGGCGCCATCCGCTGGGCGTTGGCTCAACTCCGTATCCCCTGACATTGTTCTCCAATCGACCTGTCGTTTCGCCGAAAACCTGCCCTTGAAAGGCCGCAATTCTTTGAAAAGTTGTTCCCGTTGGTCCCATGGTTCGCCTTGGGAGCCCCATGTATACTTTAATTTGTCCTGGGAGGTTCCCTTGTACGAAGGGTTTGACGTGGCGGCAACGATCGCGCTGGTAGACGACGACCGAAATATCCTGACGTCCGTGTCCATGGCTTTGGAGGCCGAAGGCTTCATTGTGCGGTCATATGTGGATGGCGCGGAGGCATTGAAAGGCCTGTCCCAGAGCCCCGCGGACCTGGTGGTGCTGGATATCAAAATGCCGCGGCTGGATGGCATGGAATTGCTGTCGCGATTGCGGCGTTCGTCAGACATTCCGGCGATCTTTCTGACATCGAAAGACGATGACGTGGACGAAGCCCTGGGGCTCAAAATGGGTGCTGACGATTATGTCCGCAAACCTTTTTCCCAGCGGTTGTTGATTGAACGAATCCGGGCGGTGCTGCGCCGGGCCGGCGGTGATGGCGCTGACGGGTCAAGCGAAAAACCAATGGTGCGCGGGGGTCTGGTGCTCGACCCCGGCCGCCACCAATGTACGTGGGGCGGCGAAGAAGTGGCGCTGACCGTCACCGAATTCTTGATCCTGAAGGCCTTGGCCGCCCGCCCAGGGCTGGTAAAGAGCCGCGACCAGTTGATGGATGTGGCTTACGATGACAACGTCTATGTGGATGACCGCACAATCGACAGCCATATCAAACGATTGCGCAAGAAATTCCGCGACGTGGATGGGGATTTTGCCAGCATTGAAACGCTGTACGGCGTCGGTTACCGGTACAACGAGACCGGATGAGTCCCGCGCCCCTGGCACCAGTTGCCTGACTGACGCGCCCCGCGCCGGTTGCTCGGCTTGCGCGCCCCTCGCGCCATGGCGATCGGGCTTCTGATGGTCAGCGAAACCCACGGTGAAACAATGTTGGCGCCCGCCCGGGCTGACCAGCACGGACCCGGCGCCCGGCCACGGCCAAAACGGCTGCTGTCCCCACTGACCATCCGCATCCTGCTTTTGAACATCCCGGCGTTGGGCATCTTGCTGGGTGGCGCCTTATTCTTGGGCCAATACCGGGACGGGCTGGTCGAGGCCAAGATCGAAGGCTTGATTACTCAAGCCGCGATCATTGCCGGTGCTTTGGGGCAATCGGCGGCCCCCCCGGAGGCCGGGCAGTTTGATGTAGAGATTGCCCGCGGACTGGTACTGCGGCTGGCGGTGACCTCGGAAAACCGTGCCCGGCTGTTCGATGTGACCGGGCGGCTGATCGCGGACAGCCGCCACTTGGGTCCGGCGGCCCTGGAGGTCGAGGCTCGGGATCTGTTGCCCCCAGGGGCCGAAGACGGGCTGGGGCGGCGCATCTCCCGAGGCTTTGATTGGCTCTTGCGGCTGTCATTGAACCAGCCGCGATTGCCGCCCTACAAAGAATCCGGCGCCCAATCCGCCGGGGATTATGGCGAAGTCATGATCGCCCTGACCGGCGAGGTAGGCACCGGTTTGCGGCAGATGTCCGATGGCGAAATGATCGTCAGTGTCGCCCTGCCGGTTCAGCGGTTTAAGCTGGTTCTGGGGGCGTTGATGCTGTCCGCCGGAGCCGCCGACATCGAAATCCGAGTGCGTGAAGTCCGGATCGCGATCCTTCAGGTGTTCGGCTTCGCGCTGCTGGTGACCATCCTGCTTTCGATTTACCTGTCCGGTACCATTGCCCGGCCTGTACGCAAATTGGCCATCGCCGCCCATGGCGCGGGGCTGCGAACAAGCAGGCGCAACACCATTCCTGACTTCACCGGACGCCACGACGAAATCGGCGATTTGTCCGGGGCGCTGCGGGACATGACCGACGCGTTGTACGACCGCCTTGACGCGATCGAGGCCTTTGCCGCCGATGTCGCCCACGAAATCAAGAATCCATTGTCGAGCATCCGCAGCGCCGTGGAAGGGATTGAAAACGCCACCGACTCGGATCAAGAAGCGAAACTGATCGCCATCATCGTCGATGATGTGCGCAGGCTGGATCGCTTGATCAGCGACATTTCAGATGCGTCGCGCTTGGGCGCCGAATTGGCCAGGGCCGAGGCCGCCCCGGTGGACCTGGCGGCACTGTTGGAAACCTTGATCGAAATCCACCGCACGACATCCGGGCCGAAAATGCGTTTCGAGTTCTCGGCGCCGGAGAGGGTGTCGATTTCCGGGATCGAAGATCGCATCGGTCAAGTAATGCGCAACTTGATCGCCAACGCAGTTTCGTTCAGTCCCGTCGGCGGCCACATCAAAATTTCCATGGCCCGGGTGGGCAGCCAGGCCGAAGTGGTGTTCGAGGACCAAGGTCCGGGCGTACCCGAGGACAAACGCGAGGCGGTGTTCGACCGGTTTTATTCCGAACGGCCGGCCGGCGAGGCGTTTGGCCGCCATTCCGGGCTTGGGCTTGCCATCTCCCGCCAAATCATCGAAGCGCACGGCGGCACGATCCGGGTGGAAAACCGCCACGGGGCTGACGGTGCCGTCGAAGGCGCGCGGTTCATCGTCACCCTGCCCGCGGAATAGCGCGGCCATGGCGGGCTCGCACGGTGACAATAAAGCCCGGGTGGTCATCGTTACCGGCATGTCCGGGGCGGGAAAAAGCAGCGCCCTGAATTTTTTGGAAGACGCAGGGTTCGAAGCCATCGACAACCTGCCGGTATCGTTATTGGGGCGGCTGTTGTGGCGCGAAGGCGGTGCGCCGCCGTCGGAGTCTTTCGCTGTTGGGCTGGATATCCGCACCAGAGACTTTCATGCCGACACCTTTCCCCGTGAATTTGCGCCGTTGCGGGCCGCCCAAGACGTTGATGTGTCCGTGGTCTTCCTGGACTGTGATTCAACGGTGCTGGGCCAGCGATTCACCCAAACCCGCCGCAAACATCCCCTGGCGGCTGATCGCCCGGTGATGGATGGCATCCAGCAGGAACGCGATTTGATGGCTGCGGTGCGGGAAGCCGCCGATTTGGTGATCGACACCACCGAATTGACCCTGGCCGATCTGCGGGCGCTTCTGGAACGCAGATTTGCCCCTGAAGCCGGTCATCAACTGACGGTGTCCGTTGTCTCGTTCGCCTATGGCCGGGGGCTGCCCCGGGAAGCCGACTTTGTTTTTGATGTGCGGTTCTTGGAAAACCCCCATTATGTGGAAGCCCTGCGGCCCGGCACCGGCCTGGACCAGGCGGTGGCCGACTACATCGCCAAAGATCCGGCGTTCCCCAAGTTTTTCGGCACCCTGGCCGAATTATTGGACGGCCTGATGCCTCGGTACCACCAAGAGGGAAAAAGCTATCTGACCATCGCCATCGGCTGCACTGGCGGCCGCCACCGGTCGGTGTTCACCGCTCAGCGCCTAGCCGATCATCTGCGGGACCAGGGCCTCCGGGTTTTTGTTCGCCACCGGGAATTGGGCCTGCCCGCCAGCGCCGACCCTTTGGTCGTCACCGCCAGGGAATCCTGAACCCTTGACCCTGTCAGGTTTTTAAGCCTATATATATACATAAAGATTTGTTTATGTTTATGGGTTGGTAAGGGTTTGGGCGCATTATTCGCCTGCTTGCCCTCGATTCAACCGAGCCAATAGGAACACAATGACCGTGTTTACGGACTACAAAGTCGCCGATATCTCCCTTAGCGATTGGGGACGCAAGGAAATCGCCATCGCCGAGACCGAAATGCCTGGTTTGATGGCATTGCGCACGGAATTTGGGGATTCCAAGCCGTTGGCTGGCGCCCGCATCACAGGGTGCCTGCACATGACGGTGCAAACGGCGGTTTTGATCGAAACTTTGGCGGCCCTGGGCGCGGAAATTCGTTGGAGCTCGTGCAACATCTTTTCGACCCAGGACCATGCGGCGGCGGCCATCGCGGCGGCGGGTATCCCGGTGTTTGCCTGGAAGGGCGAAACCGAGGAAGAATTCTGGTGGTGTATCGACCAGACCATCGATGGCCGCGACGATTGGCGTCCCAACATGGTGGTGGATGATGGCGGCGATTTGACTTTGGTGTTGCACCGGGATCATCGGGACGTGCTGGAAGGCATCAAGGGCCTCAGCGAAGAAACCACGACAGGCGTTTTGCGCCTGCACCAGATGCAGGAGGCGGGGGAGTTGGCGGTACCGGCAATGAACGTCAACGACTCGGTAACCAAATCCAAATTCGACAATTTGTACGGGGTGCGCGAAAGCCTGATCGACGGCATCAAGCGCGGCACCGACGTGATGCTGGCGGGCAAGCGCGCCGTGGTTTGCGGCTTTGGCGATGTCGGCAAGGGCTCCGCCGCCAGTCTGCGCGGCCAGGGCGCCAGAGTGCTGGTCACGGAAATCGATCCCATCTGCGCCTTGCAGGCGGCCATGGAAGGCTACGAGGTGACTACCATGGACGACGCCGCGCCCATCGGCGACTTGTTTGTCACCGCCACCGGCAACGCCGACATCATCACTCTGGAACACATGCGGGAAATGAAGGACCGGGCGATCGTCTGCAACATCGGCCACTTCGATTCAGAAATCCAAATCGCCGCCTTGGAAAACTACAAATGGCACGAGGTCAAACCCCAGGTCGACGAAGTGGAATTCCCCGACGGCAAGCGCATCATCGTTTTGTCCAAGGGCCGCTTGGTCAATTTGGGCAACGCCACCGGCCACCCCAGCTTTGTCATGAGCGCGTCGTTCACCAACCAGGTGATGGCCCAGATCGAATTGTGGGAACACACCAGCAATTACGAGAAAAAAGTCTACGTGCTGCCGAAAAATCTCGACGAAAAAGTCGCGCGGCTGCATTTGGACCGCCTGGGGGTAAAGCTGACCAAGCTAACCCCGGCCCAGGCCGAATACATCGGCGTCACCACCGACGGGCCGTTCAAGCCGGAGACCTATCGCTACTAGGCCGGTTTTGGCTACGATCAGCCGTTGATGGATTTTCGCGGATGACTTGATGGCGATGAACGGCTCCCGGTTCGGCCTGAAGCCCACCGGCAACAAAATCGCGACATCGGTTCTGCCCTGGCTGTGCCTGGGAGCGGGCCAGGCCCAAGCCCAGGAAACATCCATCGGCGCGGTCGCCGGCCTTTCGGTGGCGGCTTCCATTGTTATCGCGGCGGCAGGGTTAGCCGTCGCCGGCGGGGTCTGGTTTTCCACCCGGCGCCGGGCGATCACCGACCAAGCGGCCCTGGCTGAATATCGTGAAGTTCTCGCCCGCTCAACCGCCGTCCTCAGCTCCGCCCCCGACGGCTATTTCTAATTTTCGGCGGGCTCCAGGTTGGAGTCTTGCTCCCCCGGTCTGGCGGCGATCCTTGGCGTACCGGTGGTCGGAGTCAATCAGTTTGCTGATTTGTCGGACCAATTTGACCGCCAAGATTTCGCCGCGCTAGACGCCGCCGCCCAGGCTTTGCGCCGGGCAAACACGCCGTTCGATTTGCGGGTGACCACCGGGTCGGACCGCTTGTTGCAAGCCAGGGGCCGTGTGGTGACGGGGACGGGAGCCGAACCGATTTCTTTTCTGATTTGGTTCCACGACATCAGCGGCGTCCGGGCCGAAACAGTGGCGTTGATGGACCAGGCCGCGCGCGCCGTGGAGCAACAGGCACTGACCCAAAGGGTTTTGGACACCGTGCCGTTCCCCGCTTGGCGGCGGCGGCCTGACCTCAGTATCAGCTGGGTCAACATGGCGTATTGCGCCGCGGTCGAAGTGGATGCCGCGACCGCCGTTCGCGACAGTGTGGAACTGTTACCGGGGACGGAGCCCAATCGCGGCGGGACCCTGGCCGACATGGCCCAAAAAACCGGCGCCGTCCAAAGCGAAAAGAAACGCTTTGCGGTTGGTGGTGAACGCCGCACGTTCGAAATCATCGAAACGCCGCTGGACGTGGGCGGAACCTTGGGGATCGCCAGGGACGTCACCGGCCGCGAAGACGCTCTTGGCGAGCTGGACCGCCACACCGAGGCCCACGCCAGCGTCATGGACCGACTGCCGTCCGCCATCGCCATTTTCGGCCCGGACAAGCGCCTAAGTTTTTTCAATGAAGCCTTTTTTCGCCTGTGGGGCTTGGACGAAGATTGGTTGGAGCAAAACCCCAGCCACGGTGAAATCCTTGAGACTTTGCGGGAATCGCGGCGGCTGCCTGAGCAAGCGGATTTCCCCGCCTTTAAAGCCCAGGTGCTGGAACAGTACACGTCGGTGATCGAGCCTTTGGAAGAACAGCAACACTTGCCGGACGGCAGAACGTTGCGGGTGGTGACCGCGCCCCACACATTGGGCGGTCTGCTGTTCATTTACGAAGACGTGTCGGACCGGCTGGAGATGGAACGCTCGCGCAATACCTTGGCGGCGGTTCAGTTGGCGACGTTGGATCATTTGTTCGAAGGCGTTGCGGTGTTTGGCAGCGACGGACGCCTGCAACTTTCAAACTCCGGATACGCAAAAATTTGGAACTTGGATCTCGGGTATCTGGCCACCGAACCCCATGTCGCCGATTTGGCCGAACGCTGCCGCACTCTGTTTCCAATCTCCGGCGGTGATGACTGGCCAACGGTGAAAGCCAGGGTGATTGACCGCACCCTGGATCGCACCGCCCGGTCGGCCCGGTTGGAGCGGCTGTCGTTCGAGACCATCGATGTAAAGGACATGTTGTCCACTGTCGTCAAACTGTCTGGCCTCCGGGCGGAACAACGGGAGCTGACGCTGGTGCTGGATTGCCCGGATGAGATCGGGACCTTTGATGCGGACGGAAATCGGATCAAACAGGTGCTGTTCAACCTTGTGAACAATTCCATGACGTTTACGCCCCAGGGCCGCATCGTCACGGTTTCGGCGGCGCGCGAAGGCGACGAAATTGCGCTGACGGTCGCTGATTCAGGTGAAGGCATCGCCCAGGGCGACCAGCGCGCCGTGTTCGAAAAATTCAGACGCAGCCTCGACCGCCGCAAGTCCGGCGCGGGGCTTGGCCTGTCCTTGGTGAAAAGTTTTGTGGAATTGCATGGCGGCCACGTGGAATTGGATTCCGTCCGCGGGGCGGGAACCCGGGTGACCTGCTGGTTGCCCATCAGTCAACCCGCCGCCCATCGGGTCGCGATCGAAGGCTCTTAACGGTGCCGTTCAGATTCACGTGGCGTGAAACACGCCGCGATCTGCACTTAATATACTGCCGTTCAGATTCACGTGGCGTGAAAACACGGCGCGATCTGGACTTTATATGATCCCGTTCAGATTCACGTGGCGTGAAACATGCCACGATCTGCACGCGATCAGGACAAGCCGCGTACGCCCTTGGCGGTGGAGTATTCGAAATGGAGTTCGTGGTCCGGGTTGATCAGCGGGTGGATTGCATGCGCGGCCATGGCGGCCTCGGAAAACCCGGTCAGGATCAGCTTTAGTTTGCCGGGGTAGCTGGCGATATCGCCCACCGCAAAAACCCCGGGCAAATTGGTGGCGCAGGAGTCCGGCCGAACGACCACCAGATTGTGGTCCAGCTCCAACCCCCATTTGCCGATCGGCCCCAAATTGTTGGCCAGTCCGAAAAACGCCAGCAGCACATCGGCCGGCAGAATTTTTTCTTCGCCGTCCAACGTTGCGGCGGTCACCGATTCCAATTTGCCGCCGTTGCCATCCAAGGATTTCAGCTGATACGGGATGACCATTTCCATGCGCCCGGCCGCCGCCGCTTCGCGCATTTTGCGCACGCTTTCCGGGGCGGCGCGGAATTTGTCGCGCCTGTGCACGACCGAAATGTGATCGGCGACCCCGTCCAGTGCCAACGCCCAGTCCACGGCGGAATCCCCGCCGCCGGCGATCACCACACGTTTGCCCGCCAGATCGCTCTTGCGCCGCACCACATAGAAAAGGCTTTCGCCTTCGAAATCTTCGGCGCCGGCTAACGGCAACCGCACCGGCCCGATCGCACCGCTGCCCCCGGCGATGATCACCGCCTTGGCTTCGATTTCCCCGCCGCCACCGCCCAAGCCCACCCGCCAGCCGGGGTTAGCCGCGTTCGCCGGATCGATGGGATCCAGGCGCAGCACCGGATGACCCATGTGATAGTGGGGGTGGAACGGTGCCGCTTGGGCCAGCAGCTGGTCGACCAAATCGATGGATTCGATGTTGGGGTGGGCCGGAATGTCAAAAATCGGCTTTTCCGGGTACAGCGCCGCGCACTGGCCCCCGGCCACGTCCAGAACATCGACAACATGGCAATCGAACCCCAGCATCCCGCACTCAAACACGGTAAACAGGCCAACAGGGCCGGCGCCAATGATAACCACGTCGGTCGATCGGGTTGCCGCGGGGGCGCGTTCATTCATCGTGGGAAGACCCAAAAAGTACTGCACCAAAACCAGCCCTAACATGGCGGCGGACGCCCCGGTTCGCAAGAAAACTTCGTCGCCAACCGCAATATTTCGTGCTCTAAATCGCGTGATGGGTGCTGGATCGGCGGCGGTGGCGACAGTTCGAATTGTGCTTGGCGGGCTGGGCGCCACAACCGACTTGGCCGCCGCCGTCGCGTCCCAACTCTTGCCCGGGCACATGATCGGCCTGACCGGGCCATTGGGGGTGGGGAAAACCACCTTCGCCAGAGCGGTGATCGTGGCCAAATCCAAATCCGCAAAGGTAGCGCCGCCGCGGGAAGTTCCCAGCCCGACTTTTACCCTGGTGCAGACCTATGAAATGGGGGACGAAGCCCTTTCCCATTTCGATCTTTACCGTCTGGGCGGCCCCCAAGAGGTCGAAGAATTAGGCCTCGATGATGCCCTGGATGCGGGCCCGGTGGTTGTGGAATGGCCGGACCGCTTGGGGTCTCTAATTCCGGAAAACCGCCTGGACATCACATTTGCCTTTGGTGACGCGGATGACGCGCGAATCGCCATCTTATCGGGTCACGGGGATTGGCAATCCCGCCTCGACGGGGTGCTCGCCAACTTCAACCCAAAAGAGTAAACAAGCCCATGGCCGCTCGTGTCTTCAATATTCCAACTGGCACGCCATTCGCCGACGCATTGGCGGCGGGGTTGTTGGACCGTCATGGCGGCGAACCGGACACCTTGGCCCGGGTGAATGTCCTGCTGCCGACCCGGCGGGCCTGCCGAAGCTTGCGCGAAGCGTTCCTGCGGGTCCAAGGCGGGACGTTGATGTTACCTATGCTGCGGCCCCTGGGCGATGTCGAAGAAGACGCCATGGCCGTGTCGGCCTTCGCCACCTCATGGGAGGGGAACACCGGCCAGGTCTTGGATTTGGCTCCGGCGATCACGCCTCTGCGCCGCCAAATGATGTTGGCGCGCCTTATCCTGCGGCAAGAACAATCCGCCGACATTGGCCGCACCGATCCAGGGTCGCCAGGGGGCGGCGCCATGGTCCCCGACCGGGCGCTGTTTTTGGCGTCGGAGCTCGGCGCTCTTCTGGACCTGATGCAGACCGAGGATGTCGGCTTCGAGGCGCTGGAGGCAATCGTTCCTGCCAGTTTGGCGGAGCACTGGCAAAAGACCCTGAATTTTATGCGCTTGGTTACGCACCATTGGCCGCGGATATTGGCCGCCGACGGGACTCTGGACCCAATGGAGCGCCGCAAGCTGCTGATGCGGGCCCAAGCCGATCAATGGCGCCAAACGCCGCCGGCAGACCCCGTCTACGCCGCGGGATCAACGGGCACGGTGCCGGCGACGGCGGAACTGATGGCGGTGATCGCCGGACTGCCCCAGGGAGCGGTGATTCTGCCCGGGTTGGATGTGGCCATGGCCCCGGCGGCATGGGACGCGATCGACGCCAGCCATCCCCAGGCGGCGATGAAGACCTTGATCGGGCACCTGCGCGTGGACTGCGGCGATGTCGAGGTTTGGGGACACTGGTCGGGCTGGGCTGGATCACCGGAACGCGTGGCGCTGGTGGCACGGGCATTGCGCCCCTCGGCAGCATGGGATGCTGGCGATTTGTCTGAGCCCGGCGGCGCGGCAATTCCAGGCTTTCATTACATGGAATGTCCAGGCCCGGAGCACGAAGCCCGGGCCATCGCCTTGGTGTTGCGAGAGGCCTTGGAGCAGCCAGACCACACCGCGGCACTGGTGACCCCCGATCGGAATCTGGCCCGCCGGGTCGCCGCGGAACTAAAGCGCTGGGGACTGCAAATTGACGATTCCGCCGGCGTGCCCTTGGCCCAATCACCCGCCGGCGCCTTTCTCCGCCTGACCGCGGAAATGACCGCCCAGAATGTCGCACCGGTGGCGTTTCTCAGCGCCATGAAACATCCGTTGGCGGCGGGCGGCCTTGCCCCGGGGGCGTTCCGGGCCCAGGTGCGATGGTTGGAAACCGCGGTATTAAGGGGTCCCAGGCCGGGGCCCGGGTTTGATGGGATCGATGCCGCGTTGTCAGCGGCAGACCACGCCTCGGAAGGCTCGGCAGACTGGCTGCGGCCGATTGCCCGGGCAGCCGCGGAACTGCGCGGCGAAATCGCCAAAGACGATGCGGATCTGGCCACTCTGGTTCGCGCCCATGTGCGCTTTGCGGAATACCTGGCCAGGGACAACACCCGGGCCGGAGACCAACGGCTGTGGGCCCATGATGATGGCGAGGCCGCCGCGGTGTGGGTGTCCGAGGTGTTGGCCGCAGCGTCGGCGGCGCCAAAAATTGATGGCAGGCACTATCCGATGGTGCTGGACACCTTGATGGCGGGTGCCGTGGTTCGCCCCGCCTATGGCCGCCATCCCCGCTTGCACATCTGGGGCACGTTGGAAGCCCGCCTGCAACAGGCGGATGTGGTGGTGCTCGGCGGCTTGAACGAAGGCACCTGGCCGGGTGAACCTAAACCCGATCCTTGGCTTTCCCGGCCCATGCGTGAGGAAGCCGGACTACCAGTGCCGGAACAGCGGGTCGGCCTGTCAGCCCATGATTTTGTTCAGGCGGCGGCGGCGCCGGTAGCGGTCCTAACCCGGGCGACGAAAGTCGGTGGCCAACCGACGGTGCCGTCGCGGTGGCTGGAGCGTTTGGGCGCAGCGATGCGAGGCCAGGGCGTGGCATTTTCGCCCTCGCCGTGGTTGGCCTGGCAGGCGAAGTTGGACCACCCCGGTCCCGCCCGGGCGATCGACCCGCCTGCGCCCAACCCACCGTTGGCTGCCCGGCCACGGAAATTATCGGCAACGCAGATCGAAACGTGGGTGCGTGATCCGTACGGAATCTATGCTCGGCATGTCTTGAGGCTTCGGGCGCTGGATGATCTGGACGAGGATCCCGGGGCCAAGGGCCGCGGCGTCATCATTCACGATGCCCTGGACAAATTCGTGACGGCATTTCCCGTCGACATCCCCGACGATGGGGTCCGGCACCTGATTGAAATCGGCAAGAAATCCTTTGGCCCGCTGTTGGTCCGGCCCGGAGTATGGGCGTTTTGGTGGCCGCGATTCGAACGGGTGGCCGAATGGTTCGTCGGCCATGAAAAAGAACGCCGCTTGTTGGCGAAAATTGTCGGCAGCGAAGTCCATGGCACCCTCGAATTGCCCGGCCCTGGCGGGGGTTTTGTGGTGACCGCGATCGCCGACCGAATCGAAAAGTTGGCCGACGGCAATCTCGTCATCGTCGATTACAAGACCGGTTCGGCGCCAGAGAACCAAGAGATTGAATCCGGGTTTTCGCCCCAATTGGCGGTCGAAGCGGTCATCGCGGCGGCGGGGGGGTTCGACAATATTGATGCGGCCACGGCCAAACAGTTCGCGATCTGGCAACTGCGCGGCGGCGTCGAAGCCGGCAAGGTAAAGGACTATCCGAGACTGGACGTTGCGGATGCCGTGGAGCGAACAGGGGTTGGCTTAGTGAACTACATCGCCGCCTTCGACAATCTTGACATGCCATACCGGTCTCGGCCTCGACCGGAAAACGGGCCAAAATTTTCTGACTATGACCACCTGGCGCGGGTCCAGGAATGGTCGGCGACCGGGGACGAGGAATAATCATGGATGTTACCGGCGCCAACGCACCGACGATGGATCAAAGTTCGGCCTCCGATCCCTCAGCCTCGGCCTGGGTCACGGCTTCCGCCGGGGCCGGCAAGACCCGGGTGCTCACCGACCGGGTGCTGCGGCTGTTGTTGGCCGGAACACCGCCGGGGAAAATTCTGTGCCTGACCTTCACAAAGGCCGCCGCGGCCGAAATGCGCATTCGCGTCACCCAGCGCCTGGGCGAATGGGCGGTGATGGACGAAGGCCCACTTGGTATTGATCTGCGATCACTGACGATGGCGGCAAAGCCGGACGGTGAATTGGTGGCCAAAGCCCGGCGCTTGTTCGCGGCGGTATTGGATGTCCCCGGTGGTTTGAAGATCCAAACCATTCACGCGTTTTGTGAATCCCTGTTGGCGCGGTTCCCGCTGGAAATTGATCTCACCTCCCACTTCCAAGTGGCCGAGGAAGCGTTGGCAGAGGAGATCTTATTAGCGGCCCGTGATCATGTTTTGCGAACGGTTCGGGGCGACCCGGAAAAGATTGCGGCCCTGTCGGCGCTGACCCGCCGCCTGAACGAAGATCAGTTCACAGAAGTCATGAAGAAACTCAGCGGTGATCGGGCCCGGCTAGACCGGCTGTTGAAGGATGGCGTCGGCGCGGTCAATGACCGAACCCGGAAAATGCTGGGCGTCTCTGCCGGTGAGACTTCCCAATCAATCGCGGCGCTGGCATGTGCCGACGCCGCATTTGATGCCGATGGCTTGCTGGCCGCCACCGCGGCGTTAACCAAGGGCAAAAAAACTGACATCCAACGTGCCCAAACCATCGGCGCCTGGCTGGGCCAAGACCGCGAAGGCCGCCACCAGCACTTTGCCGCGTATGTCCTCGCGTTTCTAAAAAAGGACGAGGGAAAAAACGAAAATGGATTAGTGCGCGATGGCTTGGCCACCAAGAAAGTGAAGGAGACGTCGCCCGAATCGGAGGCGGTACTGCGCATCGAGGCCGCCCGAGTCGAGCTCGTCACTCAGCGCATGCGCGCGGCGGATGTGGCGGACGGCACGGCGGCGCTGCTTGAAATTGGCCGTGACCTGCACGACCGCTATGAGCAGGAAAAATCCCGCCAGGCGGTTCTGGACTTCGACGATCTGATTTTGCGGGCCCGGGAGCTCCTGAAAAAGCCCGGCATCGGACCCTGGGTGCTGTTCAAACTAGACGGCGGCATCGACCACATTTTGATCGACGAAGCCCAGGACACCAGCCCGGAACAGTGGGACTTGATCGCGGCAATCGCCGAGGAATTTTTTTACGGCGAGGACGCCCAACAGGCTCAGCGGACTGTGTTCGCAGTGGGCGACGCCAAACAATCAATCTATGGCTTCCGCCAAGCCGATCCCTGGGCGTTTGCTAAATGGCGCGAAGCGTTCGGAGCCAAGGTTCAGGCGGCGGAGTTGAAATGGCGGCCAAGGGAATTGGCCATGTCGTTCCGGTCGACTGGCCCGATCCTGCGGGCTGTCGACGCGATCTTCGCCCAAGACACCGCTAAGTCTGGCTTATTGATAGCGGAATCGAAAGTCCGCCACCACGTCGCCCGCAAAGGCCAGGCAGGCAGCGTCGAGTTGTGGCCGGTCGAGCCCGCCCATACCGGCGATGGCGCGGACGCCTGGGTGCCGCCCAGAGGTCAGCAACAACCGGCCAGCGCCAGCGCCACCTTGGCGGACCGCATTGCAACGACGGTGAAGAATTGGATTGGATCAGAGCCGCTGCCGGCCCGGGGCCGGGAGGTGCGCGCAGGCGATGTGTTGATTTTGGTGCGTCGCCGCACCACCAAATTTGTCCAGGAATTGTCCCGGGCCCTGAAAGCTCGCGGCGTTGAAGTGGGTGGTTCGGACCGCATGGTTTTGTCCGACCAGCTGCCGGTGATGGACCTCGCGGCCCTGGCCCGGTTCGTGCTGCTGCCCGAAGATAACCTGAATTTGGCCGTGGTTCTAAAAAGCCCGTTCATCGGATTGGGCGAGGCCGCCTTGTTTGATTTGGCCCACCATAGAGCGGGCAGCCTGTGGCGCGAATTGCGGGTCAGGGCGGGCGACCGGGACGATTTTGGCCAAGCCTACAGAATTTTGTCGGAACTGCTGGCCCGGGCCGACACCATGCCGCCCTATCAATTTTTTGCCGAATTCCTGGCCACCGGCGGGCGACGGCAAATTGTCCAGCGCCTGGGCGCCGAAGCCAACGATCCCATCGACGAATTGTTGGCGGCGGCGCTGGAATTCGAGCGCACGCATCCGGCGTCGCTACAGGGGTTTCTGAATTGGCTCGACAAATCCGATACCGATATCAAGCGCGATCTGGAAGCCGGCCGGGACGAAGTGCGGATCATGACCATCCACGGGGCAAAGGGGCTGCAGGCGCCCATCGTGATTCTGCCCGACACCTGTTCGCCACCCATCACATACGATCCGGTGCTGTGGGACGACGACGGCAAAGCCATGGTGCTGCGGCCCAACAAGAAATTGGCGGATGTCAGGTCCAAGCGATTGATGGAAGCCGCGGATCAAAAGCAGTTCGAGGAATATCATCGGCTTTTGTATGTCGCCTTGACCCGAGCCGAGGACCGCCTGATCATCTGCGGTTGGGAAACCAAGACCGCGCGCAAAGCCTCGTGCTGGTACAATTTGATCGAAAGTGGGCTCAAGAATGTGACCGGGGGGGAGCCCCAGGGTGGTGGCACCCGGCGCTGGTCCCAAGAACAAACCGGCGAACCCGACATGCCGGAGAGCCGAGAGGCCGCGGTCAGTTCAGCGCCGCCAGCGCCGCCTTGGGTGGCAGCCACGGCAGCGCCCGAGGAACCTCGCCCACCGAAGCCTTTGGCGCCGTCCCGCCCCCGGGGTGAAGAACCACCGGTGGTATCGCCGTTGTCCGGCCCCGGGCCCGCGGGCGGCCTGCGCCGGGGCGTACTGATTCACCGCATGCTGCAATTATTGGCGGAAGTCCCTGATGACAGGCGCGAGGCTGCCGCGGCCAAATTTTTTGCCGCCGCCGGGGGGTCTGATTTCGACGACCCCGCCACCGGCGAAATGGTGACAACGACACTGGCTGTGCTGCGAGACGAGGCCTTCGCGGCCATTTTCGGGCCCGGCAGCCGGGCCGAAGTCTCCGTCGCGGGAAAAGTGGGAGGGATCGTGCTGGCCGGCCAAATCGACCGACTGTTGGTGACGGATCACGAAATTCTGATTGTCGACTTCAAAACCCACCGGCCGGCCCCGGCGACCACGGCGGAGGTGCCAGCCATTTATATGCGGCAAATGGCGGCATACCGCGGCGCAATCCAGGCGATCTACCCCGGGAAACCGGTGCGTTGCGCTTTGTTATGGACGGATGGACCGCTGCTGATGGCGCTGGCCGATCAGGCCCTGGACGCTGCCACGCCTTGACGGCGGAGGGTGCCGTGCCTACTCTTTTAGTCAACCCCTGCCTCCGATTGTTTTGCTGCGCGGCCCTTGGGCGGGCCCGGCTGACCCCGGAGGCTTTCTATTGATTGGAGTAAATGGCTGTGAGTTTGACCCACATTAGCGACGAATCCTTCGAGGCCGATGTCCTCGGATCCGGGACCCCCGTTTTGGTGGACTATTGGGCCGAATGGTGCGGCCCTTGCCTGCAGATCGGCCCGGCGTTGGAAGAAATCGCCGCCGAAATGGATGGGCAGGTGACCATCGCCAAGCTCAACATCGACGACAACCCGTTGACCGCGACCAAATTTGGCGTGCGCGGCATCCCGACCTTGATGCTGTTTAAGGACGGCCAAGTTGCCGCCACAAAAGTCGGCGCGGTGCCCAAGGGCAAGATCGTCGAGTGGATCGAATCGGTGCTTTAGATGATTTTTTGACCGTCCGCCTGTAAGGCGGTGCCGGTCAAATACAAAGACCCACAGATCAAGACCCGGGGCGGGAAACTGCTCCGGGTTTTCGCGATGTGATCCAGGGCATCTTCCAAACTGTCCTTGGTAACCCCGGCCAGCCCGCCCTCTGCCGCGATAGAAACCAGCACTGCCGGCGCCAAACTGGCATCTTCGCCGGCCACCGGCACTGCCACCACGGCCTCGGCCTCGGGACCCAGCGCCTGAAAGAACTTCGCGACGTTTTTGGTCTCTAGCATGCCGGTCACCAAGACCAATAGTTTGGGGTCGGTCGCGGCCCAATCCCGGGCGGCGGCGGCCAACGCCCGGGCAGCGGCGGGATTGTGGCCCCCGTCCAGCCACAGTTCTGCCCCCCGCGGCAGGCGCGCAGCCAGGCGGCCATCCAGGCGCTGCAACCGCCCCGGCCACTGCGCCGCGCCCAACCCCCTCGCCAATGCGTCATCGTCCACCGCCACCGCCGGGAGTTGGTCCAGGCAGGCCACCGCGAGCCCGGCGTTTTGGACCTGGTGGCCGCCCGCCAAAGCCGGTCTTGGCAGCGTTCGCACAGTGCCGCCGGTTTGGACGGTCATGGTGCCACCGGAAGCCGCCGTCGCCGTCCAATCGCGCCCCCACAGGGCCAAGGGCGCGCCAATTTGGCTGGCGCGGGCCTCGATGGCGGCCAGCGCGGGCGGATCTTGGGGGCCGATGACCGCTTGAACCTGGGGCTTTAGGATGCCGGCTTTTTCCCCGGCGATTCCAGCCAGATCCGGCCCCAGGAACCCCACATGGTCCACGGATACCGGGGTGATCACCGTCAGCGCTGGGCCGTCGATTGTGTTGGTGGCATCCAAACGGCCACCTAGGCCAACCTCCAAAATCAGCACGTCAGCCGGGGTCCGCGAAAACGCCAGGAAGGCAGCCGCGGTGGTCACCTCGAAAAAGGTGATTGCAGCGTCGCCGTTGGCGGCCTCGCACTCGTCCAGGGTGGTGGCCAGGGTGTCCTCGTCGATGAATTTGGATTGGCCAGGGCCCGTGGCCAAGCGAATGCGTTCGTGAAAATTCACCAGGTGCGGCGATGTGTAGGTATGAACCCGGTGGCCAGCGGACTCTAAGATCGCCCGCAAAAAGGCGATGACCGATCCCTTGCCGTTGGTGCCCGCCACGTGAATGACCGGCGGGAAGCTGGCTTCAGGGTGCCCCAGCCGTTCCAGCAGACGCTCGATTCTGCCTAGGGAAAGATCGATCTTTTTGGGGTGCAGCCGACCTAGGCGGGCCAGGATGGCGTCACTCGGCAGCGCGCTTCAGCCCCAGATTTTGGTTGGAACTTTCACCGGGCGCATCTTCTGCCGGTGCCACCTCGGCCCAGCCGTCCTCGGTTTCGACTTCGACTGTTACGGGCAGCGCTGGAATTTCCAAAGCCTCCCCGCCCTCGATCGACGCCGTCGCAGGGGTCGAAACAGCCTCGCCGCGCAGCAAATTCACCAACCGGATCAACGTGTCGCGCAAATCCTGGCGATGCACCACCATATCGATCATGCCGTGCTCCAGCAGGTATTCGGCCCGCTGGAACCCTTCGGGTAGCTTTTCTTTGATGGTGTTTTCGATCACCCGGGGTCCGGCAAAGCCAATCAGGGCCTTGGGCTCGGCGATGGCGACGTCCCCCAGCATGGCGTACGACGCGGTAACGCCGCCGGTGGTGGGGTCGGTCAAGACCACGAAATAGGGCAGCCCTGCCTCGCGCACCTGGGCGATGGCGATGGTGGTCCTTGGCATCTGCATCAACGACAGAATGCCTTCCTGCATGCGGGCGCCGCCAGCAGCGGTGAACACCACCAAGGCGGCATCCCGGGCCACTGCTTCCCCGGCCGCGGTCAGCATGGCTTCGCCACCGGCCAACCCCAGCGAGCCGCCCATGAAGGAAAAGTTCTGGACCTCGACGATCACATCGCGGCCACCCATTTTCCCGGCGGCGACGCAGACTTCTTCGGAATCGCCGGTCTTGGTGCGATTGTCTTTCAGGCGGTCAGAATACTTTTTCGAATCCTTGAATTTCAGCGGGTCCTGGATCACCTCAGGCAGCGGAATGATTTCGTACGCGCCGTCATCGAACAGGTTGGTCAGGCGTTGGCTGGGGGTCACCCGCATGTGGTGATCACAGTGGGGGCAAACATGGAGGTTCGCCGCCAGATCCCGGTGAAAAATCATCTTTTCGCAAGACGGGCATTTCTGCCAAAGATTTTCAGGGACGTCCCGCTTGGCCACAAAACCGCGGATCTTGGGCCGGACGAAATTGGTCAACCAATTCATGCTGGGATTTCGTGCCTCCAGAAAAGGGTTAATTGATCATGCACCATTTTTAACCAAACCGGAATCACAACTGGTTTCTGTTTGCGCGGCGGACACCCGCGGCCAAATCGGCGGTCAGCGCAATTGCCGCCTCCACCACCTTGGCGGTGCCGCCCGGTGCGGCTTCAGCGATGACGTCAATTAGGGCCGACCCCACCACTGCGGCATCGGCAACGCCGGCGATCGCGGCTGCCTGATCCGGGGTGCGAATGCCAAAGCCGACAGCGATGGGCAAGTCCGTGCTGGCCCGGAACCGCCGCACCTGGGCGGCCACGGCCGCAATGTCCGGGGCGCCGACGCCGGTGATGCCCGCCATGGAAACGTAATACAAGAATCCAGAGGTGTTGGCCAAGACCCGGGGCAGGCGTTGATCGTCGGTCGTTGGCGTCGCCAGGCGCACGAAACTCAGGCCCGCGGCCATGGTCGGCAGGCACAGCTCGGCGTCCTCTTCCGGCGGCACGTCCACGGCGATCAGGCCATCGGCTCCGGCGTCCTTGGCGACGGTCAGAAAGTTGTCGACTCCATAGGCGTGGATGGGGTTGAAGTAGCCCATCAAGATCACTGGTGTTTCGGAATCGCTGTCGCGAAATTCGTGGACCATTTCCAGGGTCTTGGCCAGCGTTATACCCGCCGCCAGCGCCCGCAGATTGGCGCGCTGGATCGCCGGGCCATCGGCCATGGGGTCGGTGAACGCCATGCCTAACTCAATGACGTCGGCGCCGGCGCCGGGCAACGCCCGTAGAATCTCGGCTGAGGCTTCGGCCGTGGGGTCGCCCGCCGTGACAAACATCACCAGGCCCGCCCGGCCTTCTGCCTTCAGCGCGGCAAACCGCGCGTCGATGCGGGCGCTGCCTCCGGCCACGGTCAAATTTCTACGCCAAGGGCGTCGGCGACCGTAAAGATGTCTTTGTCACCGCGACCGCACAAGTTCATCAACAGGATGTGGTCACTGGATTGCTGCGGCGCAAGTTTGGCCACATAGGCCAGCGCATGGGCAGGCTCCAACGCCGGGATGATCCCCTCCAGTTTTGCACACAGCTGGAATGCGTCCAGAGCTTCGGCATCGGTGATCGAAACGTAATTGACCCGGCCGGTATCATTCAGCCAAGCGTGCTCCGGCCCGATCCCGGGGTAATCGAGACCGGCCGAAATCGAGTGAGCCTCCGCAATCTGGCCATCGTCGTCTTGCAGCAGATAAGTGCGGTTGCCATGCAGCACCCCCGGCCGCCCGGCGGTGAGCGACGCGGCATGCTTATCCGTGTCCACCCCAAGTCCGGCGGCCTCGACCCCGTAGATATCGATATCGTCGTCGTCCAGAAATTCGTGAAACAGCCCCATGGCGTTGGAGCCACCGCCGATACAGGCCACCAAGCTGTCCGGCGCCCGGCCTTCGGCCGCCATCATTTGGCCCCGGGCTTCGCGGCCGATCACCGACTGGAATTCCCGCACCATGGCTGGATAGGGGTGGGGACCGGCGACCGTGCCAATGATGTAGAACGTGTCGGCGACGTTGGTTACCCAATCCCGCAATGCCTCGTTCATGGCGTCTTTGAGGGTCTTGGACCCCGACGCAACCGGTCGCACCTCCGCGCCCAGCAGCTTCATTCGGAACACGTTTGGCTGTTGGCGTTCGATATCGACTTCGCCCATGTAGATCGTGCACGGCAGCCCGAACAGAGCGGCGACCGTTGCGGTGGCCACCCCGTGCTGGCCCGCCCCGGTTTCAGCAATGATCCGGGTCCGGCCCATGCGCACCGCCAGCAATATTTGGCCGATACAGTTGTTGATCTTGTGGGCGCCGGTGTGGTTAAGCTCATCGCGCTTAAAATAAATTTTCGCGCCGCCGAAATGCTTGGTCAGGCGTTCGGCAAAGTAGAGCGGGCTGGGGCGGCCAATATAGTGGGTGTTCAAGCGTTCGATCTCGGCCTGGAATTCCGGGTCGGCTTTGGCCGCTTGGTATTCCCGCTCCAACTCCAAAATCAGCGGCATCAGGGTTTCGGCGACAAAACGCCCGCCATAATTGCCGTAATGGCCGCCGGCGTCCGGGCCGCCCCGAAATGTATTTGGTTTGTCTGCCACACCCATCGCCGCTGAAATCCTCAAGCCTTTTCCACCGCCGCCAGAAACGCCAAGATCTTGGCGCGGCTCTTCACCCCAGGTTTGTCCTCTACACCCGACGAAACGTCGACGGTGGTGGCCCCCGATGCGGCCGCCGCGGCGCCGACGTTTTCTGGGGTAAGACCTCCAGATAGCATCCACGGGCGCGCGAACGTGCGGCCCGCCAACAAAGTCCAGTCAAAGGCCAGCGCATTGCCGCCGGGAAGTGCAGAGGCCATGGTTTTAGGGGCTTTGGCGTCGAACAGCAACCAATTCGCCACCGCTTCGAAGCCAGCGATGTCGGCCAAATCGCCGGCGCTTGCGACAGCAATTGCCTTCATGACGCTGAGTCCAAAACCGGCGCGGATTTCGCCCACCCGATCGGGTGTTTCACCACCATGGAGCTGAATCATATCCAGGGGAACGGCGTTCAGAATTTCTTCCAACTGGGGATCGGTGGGGTCCACGAACACGCCAACTTTCTGGGTGGCGGGCGGCACCATTGCGGCGAGCGCCGCCGCTTGCGAGGCGGTGACGTTGCGTGGGGATTTGGCGAAAAACACCAATCCCATGAACGCTGGGCCGGCGACAGCCACTGTTTGGGCGGCGTCAGCTGAATTCACGCCGCAGATTTTGGCGGCAAGGGCCACGGCTCACGCCCCGACTTTAGCCAATTGGACGATGTCGCCCGCGGCTTTCACCGGGTCGTGGGGCCTTCAGCCACCGGTCTCGTCCTGGATCTGCTGGGGATCGCCCTGGGCCTCGGACACCCCGGCCAGGGCGATGGCGGCGGCTTGGGCGCGGATTTGCTCCAATTCGGCTTCCAGGCCCCGCACATCCCGGCGAAGTTTGCGGGTCTCGCGCCGCCATTTGCCTTGGCGCAACCAGGCCGCCACGCCGCCGACGATCAGACCGATCAGGATTGCCCCCAGGACTCCGGCGAAAATCGGCAAATCCAGGGAATAGGGGACAGGGTCGAAATCCAGGGTAAGGCTGCCCCGGTTGTTGACCGCGAAAAAGGCCGAATAAACCGCCAAGGGCAACACCACCAGCCACAAAATCAGGCGCACGTCGGGCCTTTCAGTTAGATGACGGGCCTTGCGATGGCATTTGGCCGTTCAGGCGCTGGCGCAGCTCTTTGCCGGTCTTGAAGAACGGCACATGCTTTTCGTTCACGTGCACGGCTTCCCCGGTCCGCGGATTGCGCGCCTGACGGGCAGCCCGGCGCTTCACCGAATAGGCGCCGAAGCCCCGCAACTCCACCCGGTCACCCCGGGCCAGGGCACGGGAGATTTCTTCGAAAATCGTCGAGACGATGAGTTCGATGTCGCGCTGGTAGAGATGCGGATTTGATTCCGCCAACCGAGCGATCAGTTCTGATTTCACCATGTTCGCGGCTCCGATTCTCCGGCCGCCCCAAAGTGCGGCGGAGACTTGGTGAGTGGTTTCCGCCAACGCCGGAAATCCACTATCGCAGCGATTCAGGGTGCCAGACCGAAACTAGACCGTCAAGCCTAAGTGTTTCACAAAACAACGTTTTTTGCCCCAGGGACAGTAAATCAAAGGCCAGTGAGAAGCGCCTTTTCGGGTCAACGGCCACGGTCGGCAGGTCCAAGTCGATGCCATAGGTGTCTTGCAGCCATTCCCGGGCTTCATCGATGCCGCCAATGGCGTCCACCAAACTGCTCGCCACGGCTTGGCGCCCGGTAAACACACGGCCATCGGCCAGCTGCAAGGCTTCCAGGGGCGCCATATCCCGGCGTTCCGCTACCAGGTCGACAAACCCACCGGTAAATGTCGTACACCACCGCTTGGGCGGCCGCCCGAGCTTCTGGCGTCAGTTCCTCCACCGGCGACGGCGTCGCTTTCAAAGGTGAGCTCTTGATGGTTTCGGCGGAAATGCCCAAAAGCTGTAATAGCTCGGTAAAGTCAGCCGTTTGGATCAGTACGCCGATCGATCCGGTGACCGAGCTTTGACGGGCAAGGATTTGATCCGCGCCCAGGGCCACCAAGTATCCCGCCGAGGTTCCCAGGTTGCCGATCACCGCAACCACGGGCTTGGTTTCGGCGACCTTGCGGATTGCCAGATACAGTTCTTCCCCGGCCACGACGGTGCCGCCGGGGCTGTCTATTTGAACGATCAAGGCGCGGATGTCGGGATCCGAAGCCACTTGAGCCAAGGCATCCAGGCGATTGCGGTCCCCCAACAGAACGCCGGAAACACTCAACTGGGCGACATAGGCATTGGGGGTCAACGCCCCGGATCGCAAGGTCAGGATAACGGCGAAAAGCACGAAGGCGCCGATGGTTGCCAGCCGCCATACGACCAGCTGGCGTTTTATGCGCCGGCGGTCAACGAGGGCATCGGTATCCAAGGTCATGGGCGACGGGGCAATCCTTCATGAGGGCGGAGGGGTTTGAGGCTCACCCGCCGCCGAACCAAGAGCATGCATGCTCTAATCGCTGTCACCCGCATCGGCGGAACTGTCGTCCGCCGCCGCTGCTTTTTTCGGAACTGCCTTTTTTGCCGCAGCTTTCTTTGGTTTTTTTTCGGCCGCCGCTTCGTCGTCGTCTCCACCGCTGTTTTTGGCGGTCTTGGTGGCGGCTTTCTTTGGCGCGGCTTTCTTGGTCACTTTCTTTTTGCCGTCGTCGTCCTCGTCAGCTGCTTTGGCCTTGGCTGGGGTTTTGTCGCCCCGGGCTTTCATAGCGGCGCCCAGAATGTCGCCCAGGCTGGCGCCGGAATCTGACGAGCCATATTGGGCCAAGGCTTCTTTTTCGGTTGCGATTTCAAGGGTCTTGATCGACAAGGTGACCTTGCGGGCAGCGGCGTCGATGGTGGAAATCTTGGCGTCTACTTTGTCGCCCACGGCAAAGCGGTCGGGCCGTTGTTCGCCACGGTCCCGGGCCAGGTCGGCCTTGCGGATAAACCCGCGCATGCCTTCGCTAAAAGTGACATCGATCCCGCCGGTCTGAATGGCAGTCACTGTACAGGTGACAACGTCGCCCTTTTTGACGGCGGCGGCCGCCGCGAAAGGGTCTTCGGTCAGATGCTTGATTCCAAGGCTGATGCGTTCTTTTTCCACGTCGACGCCCAAGACTTTGGCTTCGACCACCGCACCTTTTTCGAAATCGTTGATCGCCTGTTCGCCCGGTTTTTCCCAAGACAAGTCAGACAGGTGGACCATGCCGTCCACACCACCATCCAAGCCAACGAACAGGCCGAATTCGGTGATGCTTTTAATTTCGCCTGAAATCACGGTGCCTTCTTTGTGGGTTTCGCTGAACGAAGCCCACGGATTTTCGTCGCACTGTTTGATACCCAGGCTGATACGGCGCCGGGTCGGGTCCACATCCAGGACCATGACCTCGATTTCCTGGCTGGTGGAAACGATGCGCCCGGGGTGAAGGTTCTTTTTGGTCCAGCTCATTTCCGAAACGTGGACCAGGCCTTCGACGCCGGGTTCAAGTTCCACAAAGGCGCCGTAATCGGTGATGTTGGTGACCCGGCCCTTGAATTTTGTTTGCACCGGATACTTGGTTTCCACCCCATCCCAGGGGTCGGATTCCAGCTGCTTCATACCCAGGCTGATGCGCTGGGTTTCGGAATTGACCCTAACCAATTGGACTTTGACGGTATCGCCAATGGACAGCACGTCGGTGGGGTGATTGACCCGGCGCCACGCCATATCGGTGACATGGAGCAAGCCATCAATACCGCCCAAGTCCACGAACGCGCCGTAATCGGTGATGTTTTTGACCACGCCTTCCAGCACCTGGCCTTCGTGCAGATTGGAAATCAGCTCGTTGCGGGCCTTGGCGCGGGTTTCCTCCAGCACCGCCCTGCGCGAGACAACGATGTTGCCCCGGCGGCGGTCCATCTTCAGAATTTGGAAAAACTGATCGGAGCCCATCAGCGGCCCCACATCGCGGACGGGACGGACGTCGACTTGGCTGCCGGGCAAGAACGCCACGGCGCCCGACAGGTCAACCGTAAAGCCGCCCTTGACCCGGCCAAAAATCGTTCCGGTGACCCGGACACCGTCCTTGAAGGATTTTTCCAGCTCCGTCCAGGATTCCTCCCGGCGGGCTTTTTCACGGCTAAGAACTGCCTCGCCCTGGGCATTCTCCATCCGCTCCAAGAACACCTCCACGGTGTCGCCGATTTTTAGCTCCGCGGTGGCCCCGCGGTCGGCAAATTCCTTCAAGGGGACGCGGCCTTCGGATTTCAGGCCGACGTCAATGACAGCGACGTCATTTTCGATGGAAACAACGGCCCCCGAAATGACCGTCCCCTCCAGCCGATCGCTGGCCCCGAATGATTCTTCCAGCATCTCCGCGAAGTTTTCTTCGGTAGGAGGCTGTTCGCCCATGGACGGCGTCATCGCGTGCGCGCCGGTTGATTGTTGATATGCATCTAGATCCCGATCACTCTAAGTTTTCTGCGTCCGGCGGATTAGGAAATCTCGCGATTTCGCAGTTTGGGAACCATTTCCCAGGTTTTTCAAGCGCACCCCTGCCCGCACAGGGCCTCCCACGCTTTACCGAACCCCAAAAAGCGCAAGCCAAGTACGGCACACGGGACAGCGCCAAAGCACCGCGACAAATCCTGTTAAATCGTACGGCCCGCGCCTTAGCGGTCTGGCCCGGAAATATACGCTTTCGCGGCCAGGAACGCTGCGTCTATATCCAATTCGGTGGTGTCAAGCAAGTACGCGTCTGGCGCTGGAATCAGGGGCGACGCGGCCCGCTCAACGTCGCGCCGGTCGCGGTCGAGCAACGCCGCCAGTACTGCGTCCTGGGAGGTATCAGTTCCCGCCGCCGATAATTCCAGAAAACGGCGGTGCGCGCGGGCTTCCGGCGACGCTGTGACGAACAGCTTGCGGTCGGCATCGGGCAGGACGACCGTCCCGATGTCGCGTCCATCCACGACAGCGCCGGCGGCTCCGCCCGGTGGATTGGCGGCAAAGTTCAGCTGAAAAGCCAAAAGTGAGGCCCGCACCCCCGGCATCGCGGCGATTGTGGAGGCGAGTGCACCGGTCTGCTCGGAACGCAACGTTGGATCTTCCCGGTCTTGGGCCGAGATTGTGTCAGCGGCCTGGGCCGCCTGATCCTCGGCGGGGTCGGTGATGCCATCGCGTAGCAGGTTCACGGCCGTCGCCCGGTACAGAGATCCGGTATCCAGATAGGCCAAACCAAATTCCGCGGCCAACGCCCGGGCCAAGGTGCCCTTGCCGGACGCCGCCGGGCCGTCAACCGCGACAATCACGAGACCTCCGAGATATCAGCACCCAGGCTGACGAAATGATCGGCAAATCCCGGGTAACTGGTGGCGATGGCCTCGCCGTCGTCCACCTGGACCGGAGCCGTGCTTGCCAGGCCCAGCACCAGAAACCCCATGGCGATGCGGTGATCGAATTGGGTTTTGACCGCGCCGCCCCCGGGAGGTGGGCCGCCAGCGCCGATGATGGTCAAGGTATCTTCGGTTGCCCGGGCTTCAACACCACAGGCGGCGAGACCATCCGAAATCGCAGCCAGTCGGTCGCTTTCTTTTACCCGCAGTTCGGCCAATCCGCGCAACGATGTGGCCCCGGCGGCGCAGGCCGCGGCGACGGCCAGAACCGGGTATTCGTCGATCATGCGCGGGGCCCGGGCGGCGGGGACCTCAACGGCGCGCAAATTTGCCGATTTCACGACCAGGTCCGCCACCGGCTCGCCGCCCACGTCGCGGGCATCCTCGAGGGAAATATCGGCGCCCATTTCGATCAGCGTGTCCAAAAGCCCGGTACGCAAGGGGTTAATACCGACCCCAGTTAAGCGGATCTCGGAATTCGGGATAATTGTGGCCGCCACCAGCCAGAATGCGGCGGACGAGGCGTCGCCGGGAACGGTAATGTCCGTTGGCACCAATTCCGGCTGTCCCACCAACGTTGCGCGGACGCCACCGTTTTCGCGGGCCATGGTGATCTTGGCGCCAAACCGGGCCAGCATGCGTTCGGTATGGTCCCGGGTGGCCTGGGCCTCAAACACCGAGGTCTCGCCCGGGGCGCTAAGACCGGCCAACAGCACCGCGGATTTCACCTGGGCGGACGGCACCGGGACATCAAAGGCGATGGGGATGGGGTGCCTGGCGCCGGTCACGGACAACGGCATACGGTCGCCGGACCGGGACAAAACGGTGGCGCCCATGCGAGCCAATGGCTCCGCCACCCTGGACATCGGCCGGTTCACTAGCGAGGCGTCCCCGGTGAAATGCGTGGTAAAGGGGTGGCCGGCGGCGACTCCCATCAGCAATCGGGCGCCGGTACCGGAATTGCCAAGGTCCAACACCGTTTCGGGCTCGGCCAAGCCGCCGATACCCAGCCCATCCAC
>JAKZSO010000189.1:0-3244 GCA_047517625.1 Alphaproteobacteria bacterium | reverse complement strand
GAAATCACCTGTCCGCCCCGCCACAACGCCGGCAGAACATCACGGATTTGGGATGGCATCGATTGCGGGCAGCCGGCTCGAATCTGGCTCCAGCCATCAACTGCCAACGCCCCAACAGTCGCGTTTTCCACTGGTGTCCGGGCATCCAGCGCCACCCGAAACCGCCGGTCCCACAAAAGTTCATCACCGGGGCGGAGCGCCTGGGATGGCAAATTCCTGGATTCCCGGCAAACCAATAAATCGGTGGCGGTATCGGTATCAGCGATGATCAAGCAGCGATGCAGTGACCGCGTCCTTGGCCGTGGGTTGACCAGAGCCCGGAGCAACGCCCGCAACGATGTGGTGCGGGGGCCATGAACCGCGCCAGACACACGGCACAGCGTCCGGGCCAGGGCCGCCTCCGCCACTCGCCGGGGGGCGTCGGCCAGCATTCGTCGGCTAAGGCGCACATAGCCTTCAGCGTATTCGGTCGCGGCGCGGTCAAGCAAATCGCCAACTTTGCGAACCCGGGCCGCCCGGGCCAGGCCATAAACCCGGGTCATTTCAGCGATGGCCGCCCCATCACGGTTTGCCGCCAACCGTTTTCTGGCTCGGGTCCGGCCATAAAAGGGGTTTTGGTTGCTAGGGTCCTCGATCCAGTCCTGGCCCAGTGCCGAACATGTGGCCACCAACCGCGATTTTGGCACGGCCAATAATGGCCGGACGATCCGCACGCCATCGCGGGTCATCTCGACCGGCATGGCCGCCAGGCCATGGTGGCCGCTGCCGCGTCCCAGCCGCATCAGGTACGTTTCCGCTTGGTCGTCCCGGTGGTGGCCCACCAGCATTGTCTCAACGTGATGGTCCCGGCACCACTTGCACAAGAGCCCATAGCGGGCGAGCCGGGCGGTCGCCTGAATTCCAGAACTTGGTTTTGGCCCAGTCCAGAGCAAGATGTGGTGGGCGATGCCCAATCCGCGCATCCACATGCCGACTTTGCGCGCCTCGGCGGCGGATTCTGGGCGGAGTCCGTGATCGACGGTCAGGGCGGTGAGCCGGACTTTATGATGGCGCGCCAAAGCGGCGGCCAGACGCACCAGGGCCATGGAATCCGCCCCGCCCGACACCGCGACCGCAAGACCTTCCCGCGCAGGGATCAGTCCATGGGCGAGGCGTTCAAAATTTTGCGCGGAAACCGCTTGGTCGGGAAGGGTCACGGCCCGGGCCTTACCGTCCCAAAGCTCAGGGGCAGGAAAGTCTGGTGCGCTCGTCCGCCGCTTGATCCACGACCGTTTGGTTGGCGTCAGGGAACTGGACCGCCAATTCGCCGAAGGTCGCGCACGCTTCGGTGATTTGATCCATGCGGGCCAGGGACATGCCCAGCTTCAGCAAGTTGTCGGCGGCTTTGGCGCCCGTAGCGTCTTCCTGATAGCCCTGAAAAAACGTCAGGGCCGCTTCTTGGAACATGCCCCGGGCGTAGTATGTCTCGCCCAACCAATACTGGGCATTACCTGTGAGTTCATGGCCTGGATTGACCAGAACGAATTCGGCGAAAGCTTGTTCCGCTTCGGGAATTCGGAACTGCTGCAACAGGCCATAGGCGAAGGCGTATTGATCTTCCGGCGTGCCCGCGGGCAGCACATCCAAGACGCCGGGCTGAACCTGGATGCCGAGGTTTTCGCCCGGCCCGCCGGGAAGAACCCCCAGCACCTGGGCGCCGGCCGCTCCGGGATCGCCACCGGCCTCCACTTCGACCGGGCCGGCGGCCGCAACCGCTCCCGGGTTCGCTGGCGCTGGCGCGCCCTCGCCGGGAACGACCGCCCCTGCGCCACCGGGCTCGGCTGCCGCGCCGCCGCCAATGGCGGCCAAAATCTTTGCCAGCTGATCTTCGATACCAGTCAGGCGAAAGTCCACATCTTCAACAAGGCGCTCCAGCCGCGCTTGGTTTTGATCAGCATTGTGGCCGACCTGTTCAATGTCTCCGGTCAGGGTTCGGATTTCGCGCTCAAGAGCCGCCAAGCGGACTTCGAATTGCCCCGCCAAAATCGCTTGGCGATTGTCGGCGGGGGCTGCCGCAACCGCTGGGCCGGCGGCGGCGTTGCCACCCCGGGCGGGAATTTGATCGCCGTAAACTTCGCGCTGCAAATCCAACAGATCGCCCTGGATCAGCCTAAGCTGTTCCAGCACCGCTTGGATTTCGTTGTTCTGGGCTAAAGCCGGGATTGTGGTCAAGCCAAATCCAATGACGGCGGCGGCCAAGGCAATGCGCAGCGATTTTTTCATGGGATCAATTGAAGCCTTAGAAGTTGGAGATAATAGGGCGGACAACACTATTTGCGCAGAGCTCGTCACGGCATTGAGCAGAGCTCGTCACGGCATTGAAGAGAGTCGGGCAAATTCCTGAGCCCGGATCGAGCCCAATAGGGCGGAGCCCGAAAACAATAACCTGGGCGCAGCCCGGCTCAAAACTAAGGGCCGCCTGTGTGCTTCACAAGCGGGCCCTATTTCATTTCGTGAAACGACGAAAATCTAGTTGACCGCGGGTCCGCCCTCTATTTGAGTCACCGCCCGGCGATTAAGCGCCCATGCAGTGACGTTGGATCCCAAAGCCACGGGGCGCTCCTTGCCATAGGACACCGTGGCGAGGCGGCTTGCATCCACGTTCAAGGCGGTCAGGAAGTTGCGGACCGCGTTGGCCCGGCGTTCGCCCAGGGCCAAGTTGTACTCCCGTGTGCCGCGCTCATCGGCGTGGCCTTGAATGACAAGGGTGATGGCGGGGTACAGCAGCAGCCACTCCGCTTGGCGCTCCAGTGTTTCCTGAGCCTGGGGCAGCAGATCAATTTGGTCGAAGCCAAAGAACACACGATCTCCAACCAACTTGACGAGTTCATCAAAGCTGCCGGGCGCCGACGGGGCGTCTTCCGGTGCAACCACCGGCGCGGCGGGGCCTGGGTCTACCGGTCCCGCGGCAATCTGAGGTCCGGCCGACGGGGCAACCGCCGCGCCGCCGCCCTCCATATCAGTCATTTCCTCAGGCACCGTTTCGCACGCCGCGACTAGAATCAGCGCCGCGATCGTTCCAATCAGCTTAAGGCCCATGGGCCCCCCTTTTTTCCACTGGCCCGTATCCACCAGCTTTATTGCAAACACGTCGGGTGCAATGACACGGTGATTGCACCACTCTGGCAAACCTTACAGGGCACCGCCGTCAATCGGGCGAACGTTGAGCACGCAAAGTAACCTCATAATCGTTAACAGTAACCAT
>JAKZSO010000188.1:0-4430 GCA_047517625.1 Alphaproteobacteria bacterium | reverse complement strand
AAAAGCCAACACACCGACCCGTACAAATTCGTAGACCCGGCGATGGCGGGCCAACACGTCCTGGAGCAAGAAAATGATGGTAACCACGATCAGCAGCAGCCCTAGGATGGCGATATCGACCCGCTTTTCCAGCCAGGTTTCTACCCACATTGGCAGGGGAACCGGCGGCGGCAACAGCATGTGGCGTTCGGGCAGTTGATAAGTCATCGGCACATCGACCACCAGCGGCCGACCGTCGCCATCGGTTCCCGCAATCATCAACACCATGTCAAACGGTACCAGGGGGTCGAGCCCCGATTCAGCGGGGAATCGGAACAGCATGATATTCCGGTGGTTCAGTGCTTCGCCACGGTTGACGCCCAAGCGACGATGCATGTCCCGGTTTAGGCGGAATTCCATTCCCCCTTGAACAATTTTCAGGCGGTCAAAAAGGTAATCGTTGGCCGACCTGAAATGGGAATTGCTGGCGAAAGAAAATGCGCCGTTGCCCGCCACCCACAGGGTCAATCCGCCTTCGGGTTCGGCTTCCAGGAACCCCCGGTACTTGGCGTCGCCGAACAGATTGGCACCAATCGAGGCGGGGGTCACGATGGTGGTGAACAGCTCGAAAAACACGCCGTCTCTGCCACCTTTGAATGCCTGGTCCGGGCGCGAGCCGCGGCCACCGGCTTTTTCAAAAAGTGCAAGCATTCCTTCATTGGAGATTGCCTGGTTCAAGATTGAGCCACCGCCAATCAATTCCTCGAACGAGAACGGTGCAAATCCGCCCCGGTCAAGGGTCGGCTCGGTCACCGGCGGCACGCCCAAAACGTGACCCTGGAACACCATTTCAGCGGAATTCAAAAGACCGCGTTTCATCAACCGGCCACTAGTGCTGGCTCGGCTAAGGTAATCGGGGCGGATCGCCTTAAAGCTGGTGAGCGTCACCCCGGCGATGCTGGCGATGTATTCATCCAGTTTTTCTTGGGGAACCCCACGGCCGATGATGGCTTCGTGGTGGTACAGCAGCGTCGCACCGACCATTTCGCCTTCCAGAGTCATGCCGGCGACCAAATCAAACGCGACCCCGGAATACCCGGTGGCGTTCACCGCATCGCGCGTCGAAAACAGATACCCCGCCACGGCGCCGTCGATCCAAACCTCGACCACCGGCGGGCGGCCGTCAACGAACACGACCTCTTGTGCCCCAGGAAACGCCTGCTCAAGCGCTCCTGGCGTCAGCGCAAGGCGCTCGGCCAAATTCTTGTCCAGATTTGGTTCGCCCATTTCTTCGGCGCTGGCCGGGGGAACAAAACCCCCCATGCCAATCGCGCAAAGCAGCGCAAGCACACCACGTCTCATGGAGGCTATCCATGGCGAAAAATGCATTGAACCCAAGACCGTTGTCCCACCCTTGCGAAGACCCTATCCACATTTGGGTCATTCGGCAACGAAGGACCAACCCAAGCGCGCCTCCACATCTGATAAAGTTGCTCGGCCTATTTGCCCTGTCCAACCCGGGTATTTGTTCGCTGTCCAACATGAAATTCCAGGGAAACCGGTCTATGGTTTCGCCCGACAAATTCCGGACTGGATTGGCAATTGCCATGGCGATACTGGGTCTGTGGGTGGCCCCGGCACAGGCTCAAGAAAGCTTGTGGATGACCGCGTCGACCGGGGTTGGGGTGTACGCTCGGATCGGCACCAATAATTTTCTGGTGGATTTGTTGCCCGCCGGGTTAAAGCAAAACGCCTATTCCACCTCAATCGCGATTGGCCGAACGCTCACCAAAAGTGCGAGGCGGTTTGCCTGGGAGGTCGAAGGTCAGGCCGTGCAGCACTTTGGCCGCCAGAGCCATTGGGAGTTGGACGGCGCCTTTTTGTTTCGCTGGCTGGAATTCCCATGGAACGGCGAGTTCAAGACCAGCTTGGCGATCGGCGACGGTCTTTCCCTGGCAAGCAAAACGCCGGCGATCGAAGCCCGGCGCAACCTCCGCACTTCAAAACTTCTGAATTTCCTGGTGATCGAAGGAACGATCACCAGCCCGGCCTAGTCGAGCGCCCACCTGGTTTTACGTTTGAATCACCGGTCCGGAGTTTATGGCTTGTTCAACGGCGTTAGCGCCGGGTCGAATTTCGTTTCACTGGGAATCCGAGTTCCCCTCTAAAAACGACGGCCGAGCGCTGTGATTTCGGCGACCAACCGGTGATCCGATGCGCGTGATTGCCCGGGGCGGGTTCTATCCCCGGCGTTTGCCGTGGGTCTTGTCGATGTCGCGCATCACTTTTGAAAACACCCGCGCCCGGCTATGGCGCTGGGCCAGGGTTTCTCGGTTTCTGACTGCTTCCCTTTTGAGCTTGCGGAAGCTGTCCACCCGGCGGGCCGCCAAGTCCCCAGCCGCGACCGCCGCCGACACAGCGCAGCCGGGCTCGTCTTCGTGGCTGCAGTCGCGAAATCTGCATCCCCTTGCCAAGTCCTCGACGTCCGCGAAGGCCGCCGAGATTCCGTCGGCGACATCGTACAGCTGCAGCTCTCGCATACCCGGCGTGTCCGCCAACCAACCGTTGCCCGGCAGGGGCAGAAGCACCCGTTCGGTGGTGGTATGGCGGCCCTTGGAATCGTTATCGCGGATCGCCGCCGTGCGCTGATCCTGCGACCCCCGCAGCGTGTTGGCCAGCGTCGATTTTCCGGTGCCCGACGATCCCAACAGCACCACGGTTTGGCCGCGGCCACACCATGCCACCAAGGGACCGGCGCTTTGGCGGTCACGGGCGTCGATACATTCGACCACCAAATCGGGCCCCACGGAAGATGCCTGGGCGGCAAACACGCTAGGATCGTCGCACAAATCGGCTTTTGTCAGCACCACCACCGGCATGACCCCAGCCTCGGCCGCCAGCACCAAATAGCGCTCCAGACGCGCCAGATTGAAATCCTGGTTGCACGACGAGACGATGAAAAGCACATCGACATTGGCGGCGATCAATTGAATACCACGGCCACTGCCCGGAGCTTTGCGTTTCAACAGGCTCGATCGTTCCAGGCGCCGGACCGGCTTTTGGCTCAGAACATCCAACAGCAACCAGTCGCCCAGCGTTGGCCGGGCTTCTTCGTCGCTGGACTTCGCCGTAAGCGCGTTTGACGGCACCGTGGTTTCAAAGTTGGCAGTGGTCAGAGACAGCGCGCCCCGGCGAACCCGCATCACCCGGGCCGGGACGACGACCGGCCATTCCTCGGTCGTCACTTGGCCCTGAAAATACGCCGTCCACCCGAGATTCTCAATCAACATGACGGCCATGGAGCCTCGGTCCACCGGCGCTGTCAATCGAGTATCCACCGCAGCCCGGGCGTGCCCGTCAAAGGACCGTCATTACCGTTGTGGTCCTCTTGATTTGCCCCCCGGCCAGCCCCAACTCTTGACCAAGCCGAAACCATAAACCGTTTGGGACGACAATGAACCTGATCGAAGGTGACGAGCTAAAGGCAAGACTCGACCGCGGCGGGGACTTCCGGCTAGTCATGGTGTTGGGTGAACGGGATTTCCGGCTCAAGCACATTCCCGGATCCATCAATGTCTTCCTGCCCTTGATCAAGCCGCGGACGGATTTGCTGAGCCCGGATGATGAGGTCGTTGTCTACTGTTCCGGCGGGCCATGCGTCGCCAGCACGTTCGCCTATCAGAAGCTGATCGAAATCGGATTCCAAAACGTGTGGCATTATGCCGGCGGCCTGCCCAATTGGGAGTCCCGCGGCTACCCCATGGACGGCGAGGCAGCGGTTTAGAAACCTGCCGTAGCGCAGGGCGCTGTAGGATAAGGGTGCGCTAATCAAGCCGGGTCCAAGTCCGTCCGCTGTCCGCGCTGACATTCACAGCCCACACAGAGCGACAATGATGTTCCGGAGTGACTTCAATAAAAATTGTTAATGTTGCCCTTTCTTATGAGGCTTATGCTTTTCGTATAAATAATGCAGTTTATTTAAAACAAAATCGGGCACTAATTCCTCAGGTTCGACACGCAAAATCGGAATAGAATTTTCTCTTGCACAAGAAATTTCTATTGCGACACCTTTACTTTTTGCCAATTCAGGTAATTTTAGGACAATTAATTTCTCGCACTGACTTAGAATTTTTTTGTTAAATCTTAAATGTGTCGCATAGGATACTTCGTTTAAATATCCATGAGTGCGCTTGTGAAATTCATGCGTAATAGGACTGAATGCCATGCTGCCGTCTTGCCACAACTTTCCGGCAGCATGCGTCACGCAGGCAAATCTCGAATCTTCTATGTCCCTAATTTCATGTCTAAATGGCGCGTCCAAATATACGTGCTCAATCATCAATCATTTTCCATAAACTTTCGCCGGGGTGGCCTGCATGGTCGGCAGTTCCGACTTCGGCAGGCTGGGTCCCAGGGAAATAAGCTCCCCTTTGGTTGGTAGAGGTCGAAAG
>JAKZSO010000187.1:0-8902 GCA_047517625.1 Alphaproteobacteria bacterium | reverse complement strand
GTGGACCACCGCGTCGGCGATGTGGCCGTGGCCCAGCTTCTCCAGCACTTCCTCACGGATGCCGGTTTCCAGTTCGGCCAGCACATCGGCGTGCAGCGTTTCCCGCAGACCTTCGATCAGCTGCCATCGATTGGCGCCATGAACAAGCGAGATCACGTCGGCGGCGTCGGCGGCATGGAGACCGCGGACAATGGCGCAGGCGCGCTCAACTTCGCCGGCGGCCAGCGCTTCGGACACCGCCCGGGCGTGGTCTTCCGTCGCGCTTTTTTCCGCCGCTGGCGTGGGCCCGAAGGTCATGACGTGCTCCCGGTATTGGTCGGATTGGGATGACAGGCCAGCGGCCGCCCAACGACTAGAGGGACCTGTACCCGGTTTTCCCATCGGTGAATAATTTTTATGAACACGGTAGAGCATGATCATCATGCTCTCGAGATATCCTACAGGCAACCGACCAAAACTATAACCGCCGGCCCGCTGGGCAATATGAAGGATCATTGTTGGAAAAGTGGTGCGGTCGAGAAGACTCGAACTTCCACGGGCTATTCACCCACAGCGACCTCAACGCTGCGCGTCTACCAATTCCGCCACGACCGCACGAAGACACCGGGGATAGCAAATCCTAAGGGCCCGTTCAAGGCGCGGTTGGAGGGTCTTGAACGCCGGCCATTGGCGGCCAAGCGACAAACTAGGTGTCGGTGATCAGCACCGTGTCGGTGATCGAAACGGCGATATTTTCGCCCACCACGATCACTTGGCCCCGCGCAATCATGCGGTTGTTGCCGTAAATCAGGACGTCATCATCGACCATGGAGTTCAGCTCGATCACGGCGCCACGGCCCATTTTCAGCAACTGGTTGATGGGCATGTCGGTTTCGCCCAGGACCACGGACAATTCCACGCCGACTTCGTTGACCGCGTTGTCCCCGTCGATTTCGCGCAGAGCAGCGTTTGTCGCCACATCCGTGAGATCGCTGATGGACACCGCCGACTCCTCGGTCTCACCGAAGCCCATGGCATCGATGGCAGCCTGGCCAGCAGCCTCGTCCTCTGGACTAATTTCCGCCACTTCCCCGGCAGGAACCGCTTCAAAATCGTCGGCGGCGCCTTCGTCTTCGTCTTCGGCCATGGCTGCTCCCAAGGAATTTCCGCTAAATTGGTCCTCGAATGATTACTCTGGGCCGCAGGCATTAGCAATTGGTTAACCGAGATTCACAAGTAAAGCCCTTGGTCTCCACCGAACCAACCCTGGGGTCCGCACAATTGGAGTGGACAGTGGCCACCGATTTGGTGCCCTACCCCGCTGCCGTGGAGGCCATGGAGCGCCGGGTCGAGGCCATCCGCGAGGCGGCAGCACAGGAGTGGGTGTGGTTGGTGGAACACCCGGATCTGTACACCGCCGGTACCAGTGCCGACCCGGCTGAACTGCTGGACCCCGACGCTTTGCCGGTATTTCAGACCGGTCGCGGTGGGCGCTATACCTATCACGGGCCCGGCCAGCGCATCGCCTATGTGATGCTTGACCTGGGGCCGCGCGGCCGGGATCTGCGCCGGTATGTGTCGAATTTGGAGCAATGGATCATCGACACACTGGCCATTTTCCACGTTGTCGGCGAACGCCGGGATGGCCGCATCGGCATCTGGGTGGATCACAATGGGCTTGAGAAAAAAATCGCGGCCCTGGGGGTGCGGGTCCGCCATTGGGTGACCTTCCACGGCATCGCCATCAATGTCGACCCCGACCTCGGCCAATACCAAGGCATCGTGCCGTGCGGGATCGCCGACCACGGGGTGACGTCGATGGCCGATCTCGGCGTCACCGCCACAATGGACGAAGTGGATGCGGCGTTGAAAAAAACCTTCTTGAGCGTTTTTGAGAGCGCTTAGGTTAGCGGACGGCAAACCCCGATCCGACAGGGTCGGTGTGGTCGGAGACGTTCACACTTTGGACCTCGGCCATTGGCGGCCCGGCGTGGCAGGCCTGGATCATCCGATCGACAAGATCGCCCTCGCCTCGGAACACGGCCTCGACAGCGCCGTCGTCGCGATTGCGCACCCAGCCCGCTAACCCCAATTCTTGCGCCCGCTGGCGGGTCCAGGCCCGAAACCACACCATCTGCACCTGGCCGCGAATGACCACCCGCACACTGCGCTGGGGATCAGTCACGGCTTTGGACAAGTCGCAAAAAGCGGTGAGCGGCGGCCAAGTCCTGGCGCTTGGCGGCAAGGCTAACGACCGCTTCCTCGTCTTGGCCCCAAGTTTCGGCCTGAAACGTTTCGTCCAGAGTGCTCGCCTCCCAGGCCTCGGCCTCCGAAATTATTCCGGCGGCCAACGCCAGGGCCACGATTACCGAGCCGCAAACCGACGTGGCATCGGCCAATGCCGCCAAATGATACGCATCGAATTCTGCCACAACGTCGCTGAGGCGGCCAAGTTGCACCTGGTCCTGGTCGATGGCGGCAATACCGTGGGTCACCGCCAAGGTGACGCCGTGGCGCTGGGCCATCTAATCCAACAGCGGCGGCCAAATTTCTTGCTGACGTTCGGCCAAGGCGCTGCCCTGGGGCCCCCGGTAGCACAGCAGGTCATTGGCGCCATAGGCCGCCACGGCGGCCACCGAGGGCCTTGAAATCAGCCCTGATCCCTGAGGCCTGGATCGCCAGGTGGGTGAGCCGCTTGGGCTGTGATTGGTGTTTGGCATCGGCGCTGGCTGACTGATGCCATTCCGCGGCCACCGCCTCGGCCAGAGCCCGGGTCGGCGCCCAGACCCCCGCGGACAGCGGCGGAACGGGGCCTCGGACCTCGAACCCACCGCCTGACTTCCTTACTTCGATCCTTGGCTCAACGCGCACGACGCCACTCCATGATTGCCCCGCCCACTTCGGGCGGCCAATAAGGTCGCCACCTTATTTCGCCATGGGATCATTTTCGCTGAACCCGAAAAAACGCCAGGACTCGGCCATGTGATCGGGCAAGGCTGCTTCGACTTGAATGCGGCCGCCCGACGGCGCGGGCAAGTCCAGCAGCCGGGCATGCAAATGCAACGCCGGCGAAATTCCCCCGATCACCGCCGCGGCGCCGCCGTATTTGCGATCCCCAACGATGGGCGTGCCCAGGGTCTTCATGTGGGCGCGAAGCTGATGGGTGCGCCCGGTTTCGGGTGTCAGCACCACCCAGGCGGCCTTGCGCCGGGCTTTGTCGGCGACCGTGTATCTGGTCACCGCCGATTTTCCTTGGGCCTCTTCGCGCATTTTTTCGCGGCCCTCGCCGCCCCTTTTTGCCAGCCTGGACTCCACCGTGCCCGTCGCCGGGTCGGGCACTCCAACGGTCAGCCCCCAATAGGTCTTGCGCGCGGTGCGGTCGCGAAAGGCCTGGGTCAAGGCCGATGCCGCGTGGACCGTGCGCGCCAACAGCAACACCCCTGAGGTGTCCTTGTCCAGACGATGGACCAGGCGCGGGCGCTCATCGGCGTCGAATCGCAGAGCGTCCAACATGCCGTCCAGGTGGCGCTTGATTCCAGTGCCGCCCTGGACCGCCAATCCGGGCGGCTTGTTCAAAGCGATGACGTCGGAGTTCTTGAACAAGACCCGATCCCGCAGGTCCGCCGCCTGGCTTTCCGGCACCGGCTTGTGCACGCGCCCGGGGCGGTCCGGAACATTCGCCAGGGGGGGCACCCGAATTTTTTGGCCGGGCTCTAAACGCTGTCCGGATTTTGCCTTGGCGCCGTCCACCCGCACCTGGCCGGTACGCAAAAGCTTCTCCAAGCGGCCATGGGTGAGGCCTGGGATCCGCCGCTTGAACCATCGATCCAGGCGGATATCGGCTTCCGCTCCCGCGACTTCGTAAATGCGGACGGCGGTCACGCCGGGTCTGTCTTGGCCCGGGCCCGGGCCCAAGCCTTCAGACGCGCCCCAATTTGCTCCTCCAAGCCACGGTCGGTGGGGGCGTAATAGGTCTCGCGCGGCATGGCGTCGGGAAAATAATTTTCCCCGGCGAAGCCGCCGTCGGCGTCATGGTCGTACTGATAGCCCTGGCCATATCCGAGCTCTTTCATCAGCCGGGTTTGCGCATTCAGGGCGCGCATGGGCGGGGCCAGCGACCCGGTTTCCCCGGCCCGGGCGGTGGCTTGGCCAAAGGCCTTGTAGCCGGCGTTGGATTTCGGTGCGGTGGCCAAATAGATCACCCCTTGGGCGATCGCCAACTCGCCTTCCGGGGAGCCCAAGAAATCGTACGCGTCCTTGGCCGCCACCGCCTGCACCAGGGCATTGGGATCGGCGAGGCCGATGTCTTCCACCGCCATCCGCACCACCCGGCGGGCGAGGAAAAGCGGGTCTTCACCCCCCGCCAGCATGCGCGCGAGCCAATACAGCGCCGCATCCACATCCGACCCGCGCACGGCTTTGTGCAGGGCGGAGATCAAATTGTAATGGCCTTCGGACGATTTGTCGTAGATCGGCGCCCGGTGCTGGATCGCCTGGGCAAGCTCGGTGGTATTGAGTGGCTTACCGGCGTCCAAGCCGAGGAGTTCTTCGGCCAAGTTCAGCGCATAGCGGCCATCGCCATCGGCCATCGCCGCTAACGCTGCCCGGGCGTCAGCGGTGAGCGGCAGCTTCGAGCCTGTCAGGTCCTCGGCCCGGGCGAGCAGGGTTTCGATGGCGTCCTCGCCCAAGCGATTGAGCACCAGAACCTGGGCCCGGGACAGCACCGGCGGGTTCAGTTCGAACGACTGGTTTTCCGTGGTGGCGCCAATTAGAATGACGGTGCGGTCCTCCATGTAGGGCAGGAACCCGTCCTGCTGGGATTTGTTAAAGCGGTGGATTTCATCCACGAAAAGCACCGTCCCCTGGCCATCTTGGCGGCGGCTGGCGGCGGCCTCGAACACCCGGCGGAGGTCGGCGACGCCGGAGAACACCGCCGACAATTGTTCGAAATGGTGGCCACCCAAATTTGCCAACAGTTGCGCGATGGTGGATTTGCCGGTGCCTGGCGGGCCCCACAAAATCATCGATGAAATGCGCGCTTGCGCCACCATGCGGCCAATTGGGCCTTGATCGCCCAGCAGATGCTCTTGGCCGATCACGTCTTCAAGCCGCTGGGGCCGCAGGCGCTCCGCCAAAGGCTTCGGCGCGCCGTCGGACAGCGACGCCGCCTCGAATAATGTGCTCACAAAAAGACGTCGAAGATGAACTCCGTGCCGCCACGGCGGATCGTGACCTTCCAATCCCGGCGCACTTCGACCACGGAATCCGCCACCTGGCGGACGGCGCTGATCACCACGTCATTGATCTTCAGCAAGACGTCGCCGATTTCCAGGCGCGGGCGGCCGCTGGTGCCGAGCCCCTGTAATTCCAAAACCACGACCCCCTGGTCCATGGGGTGCAGGCCGAGGGCGTCAGCCAAGGCCGGCGACAGATCGCCCAACAGAATGCCGTTGAGCAATTTGTCTGGGGCACGGGTCATGCCTCTGGGTGGAGTTTCGGGCAAAGCATCCAGTGGAAATTCCAATGTCAGCGACTGGCCATCGCGATCCACCGCAATTTGGGCCGTGCCGCCGATTTTCAGGGACGCCACCCGAAACGTGAAATCGATGGGGTCGGGAACCATGCGGCCGTTCAAGCCGGTGATGCGATCTCCTATCCGCAGGCCAGCCCGGTCCGACGGGCCGCCCGCGTACAAGGCGTCTACGATCGCGCCGCGAGTGCGCGGGGTGCCATCGGCTTGGCCGGAGTTTTGGGGTTCCGGCCACGACAGCCGCGCGCCCACCCATGGCCGCAGCGTCATCAACCCCCCGACCGCGGCGTACACCACCTGGGCGACCATGTTGGCGGGAATTGCCAAACCAATCCCCACCGAATCGCCAGTGCGTGAGAAAATCACCGTGTTGATCCCGGCCAGAGTGCCGTCAACGGTCACCAGCGGCCCGCCCGAACTGCCGGGGTTCAGCGACGCGTCGGTTTGGATGAAAGACTGGAATTCGGAAACCTCGGGCAGGGTTCGGCCGAGGGCGGAGACCAGCCCCATGGTCACCGTCTGGCCAACGCCGAAAGGATTGCCAAAGGCCAGGACCAAGTCCCCCACCAGCAAGGCATCGGAATCGCCGATGGGAACAAACGGCAGCTGTTCGCCGCCAGTGTCGATGCGCAAGATCGCCAAACCCGCGCGATGGTCGATCAACACCACCTCGGCCCCATAACGCCTGGTATCGGCCAATTCGACGATGACACTTGAGGCGCCCCGCACCACGTGGGTGGCGGTGACGATCCAGCCGTCGGCGCGCACGATCGCCCCAGACGCGGCCGAGACCACGTTGCGGGCGTCACCCGGCGGGCGTCCGGGAAAATAGACGGACCGGCCCGGGGTGGCGCCGACCGTCTGGATGTCGACCACCGCCGGCGCGACGACGGCAACCACGGGAGCCAAGGAAAGCCGGGCTTGGGCGAGTGATACCGGCGCCACCGGCGCCTGGGCCAGCGCTGCCGCGACCAACCCAAACAAAATCGAGATGACCGCGATTGCCCCGGGGACCGTGGCTCGCCGTTGCCCCATCATCCTCATCAGCCCCCCGGTGGCCTTGAACCGGCTAGCCTGCGGCGGCGACCAATTCTTCTTCTTCGCCTTCAACGTACACCGGGCCGGAATCCTTGCCCTTGGCGTCCTCGTCCCGGTCAACCAGTTCGATCACCGCCATCGGTGCGGCATCGCCATAGCGGAAGCCGGCGCGCAGGACCCGCGTATAGCCCCCGGCCCGGTCGGCATAGCGTTCGGACAAGGTGGTGAACAGCTTATCCACCAGCTTGGCATCGCCGATCCGGCTGATCGCCTGGCGCCGGGCATGGAGGCCACCGCGCTTGCCCAGAGTAATGAGACTTTCGGCAAAGGGCTTTAATTCCTTGGCCTTAGGCAGCGTGGTTTTCAACTGCTCGTGTTTGATCAAAGACGCAGCCATGTTCGCCAGCATCGCCTTGCGGTGCGGACTGCTTCTGTTCAACCTGCGCCCATGTTTACCGTGCCGCATTTTGGGTCCCTACTTTTTGTCTGGGTCCTGGAAGTGTACCGGGGATTAGAGCACGATTTGACTAGATTGAACCAATTCGCGCTCTAGTAATGGTCTTCGAGCTTTTTCGCCATGTCTTCAATGTTTTCCGGCGGCCAATCCGGTACTTCCATGCCTAGGTGAAGCCCCATCTGGGTCAGGACTTCCTTGATTTCGTTCAAGGACTTACGGCCAAAATTCGGGGTCCGCAGCATCTCTGCTTCGGTCTTTTGGATCAAATCGCCGATGTAGACAATATTGTCGTTCTTCAGGCAGTTGGCCGAGCGCACAGACAATTCCAGTTCGTCGACCTTGCGCAGCAAATGGCGGTTCAATTCCGGCTCGTCAGATTCGACCTTGACTTCTTCGACCACCGGCTCTTCGAAATTGATGAACAGCTGCAGCTGGTCCTGAAGAATGCGGGCGGCATAGGCCACCGCATCGTCGGGCGTGACCGTGCCGTTGGTTTCAAGCTCCAGGGTCAACTTGTCGTAATCCAGATACTGGCCGGACCGGGAATTTTCCACCTTGTAGGCGACTTTCTTGACCGGGCTGTACACCGCATCGACGGGAATGACGCCGATGGGCGCTTCTTCGTCGCGGTCCATCACCGCGGCCACGTAGCCCTTGCCGGACTCAACCGTCAGCTCCATGGACAACGAGGCGCCCTTGTCCAGGGTGCAGATTACCGTTTCCGGGTTCATGATTTCCACATCGTGGCCGGTTTCGATCTGACCCGCGGTGACTTCCCCCGGGCCCTTGGCGGTCAGCGTCATGCGCCGGGGCTCTTCCCCATGCATGCGAACGGCCAGGGATTTGACGTTCAAGACGATGTCGGTGACGTCTTCACGGACGCCGGGGATCGTGGTGAATTCGTGCAAAACCCCTTCGATTTGGATCGACGTCACCGCCGCACCTTGCAGCGAAGATAAAAGAACCCGGCGCAGGCCGTTGCCCAAGGTCAGCCCAAATCCCCGCTCCATGGGTTCGGCCACCACTATCGCCGCCCGGTCGGGGTCGACCCCGGGCTGGATGACCAACTTGTTGGGTTTGATCAGTTCTTTCCAATTGCTTTGAATGACCACGTGCGATCAACCTTCCTTCTGCGAGCCAGATGTTTGGCTGTGGGAGCGTAAAAATTGCGCAAGGACCAAGGGGGGTCCCTGGAGATTTAAAACCGGGCTAAACCCGACGCCGCTTGGGTGGTCTGCACCCATTGTGAGGGACCCCGGACACGTCGCGTATCGACGTGATCGTCAGTCCGACCGCTTGCAGGGCTCTCAGCGCCGACTCCCGGCCTGACCCCGGCCCCTTCACTTCAATGACCACGGTTTTCATTCCGTGTTCCATGGCCTTTTTGCCCGCATCTTCCGCCGCCAATTGGGCGGCGTACGGGGTCGATTTCCGTGAACCCTTGAAACCTTGCTGGCCCGCTGAAGCCCAAGAAATGGCGTTTCCCTGGGCGTCGGAAATCGTAATCATCGTGTTGTTGAAGGTCGCCAAAACATGGGCAACCCCAGACGTGATATTTTTGCGCTCCGCGCGCTTGACTCGTGCTTCCGCCATTTAGACCGCCTTCTTTTTACCGGCGATCGCCCGGGCCGGTCCCTTGCGCGTGCGGGCGTTGGTATGGGTGCGTTGGCCGCGAACCGGCAGTTTGCGGCGGTGGCGCAGACCACGATAGCAGCCCAAATCCATCAGCCTTTTGATGTTCATGGCGACTTCCCGGCGGAGGTCGCCTTCGACCGCGTAATCGTGGGAAATTACATCGCGAATTTGCATGACCTCGGAGTCCGCCAGCTCGTTGACGCGGCGCTCGGCGGGCACACCAACCTTGGCGCAGATTTCGACCGCCTTGGTCTGTCCGATAC
>JAKZSO010000186.1:0-6991 GCA_047517625.1 Alphaproteobacteria bacterium | reverse complement strand
GCTAAGCTCTTGGTCAAGGTTGGATCGGCGCGGCGCATCCCACGGCCCCGCCAGGGAGAAACCAAAGGTCGGCGCCTCGGGGAATTCGCCTAAGGCAAATTCCAACTCAAAGCCGGCCCGGCGCCGTGGCAAATCCAATTCGCCCACGCTTTGCACCGTGCCAAAGCCAAGATCGGCAACCAGGGATTCGATCACCACCACGCCGCGGCGAATCCGGGCCGAGCCCTGGAGCGTCACATACTCGGTTTGGCCGTTGCGCAACGCCGGTTGCAGCAACGTTTTCAATTCCGCCACGTCCTTGATCGCCGCAAACCGGCCGTTGAAATTGCTCAAGGAAAATCCGTCCAGAGTACCGTCGGTGGCGGACAGCGTGATCGCACCGTCCAGGTTGGCAATCAGTTCGCGTTCACTGGCGCCCACGGCCACCAGAGTAACCTTGGCGTCGGCGGCGCCCGCCGCCAGCCCCAATTCCCAGGCCGGCAGAGGCACCAGTGCCAAATCAACACCAGACAAATCAAGTTCGGCTTCGATGGACGGGACCGCACCGTCCGTCACCGTCAGCCGCAAAACCACAACACCGCCAAGCCCGTCGCCGTGGAAATCGTCTACCTCCAAGACGCCGTTGGCCGTCCGCGCGCTCAAGGCGGCGTTTGCAAAAGCCAGCCCGAAGGCATCCAGCTTGGCGGCTGTCAAGTTCAGGTCCAGGTCGGCGGCTTCAATGAGGGTGAAATCGATGGATTCGACGGACCAGTTCCGCCGCGCGTCGCCACCGCTGGCCGCGGCGGCGAACTGTGGCAGAATCGCCGCCACATCGAACGTTGTGCCCGCCAAGTCAGCACTGATGCGCAAACGCTCAGCCCCGAACCCGACATTCAAGGCGCCGGTGATCTCGGTCGGCCCCACCGTGGCCTGGAGGCCGGTGACCGCCACCTGTTGGCTGTCGCCGTCGACCGCGCCGCGCAATTTCAGGGGGCCAAAATCGGGGTCGTCGCCGGGCCCCAGCCCAAACCCCGCCAGCACCACGGCGGCGTCCTGGTGATTGATGGATGCCTGGAGGCTGTAAGCGACTTGGTCACCCCAGGCGATGGTCCCGACCATGCCGACGTCAGCGCCGGCCAAGGCCCCGGTTACCCCGACCTGCAAGTTGATCAGCGTGCCGGCGGCGGTCCCGCGCAAGGCGACCGGGCCGTCCAACAACTGTTCGCCAACCGCAAGACCGGGCCAGCCCAAGGCCTGGTACAGCTCGGGGAATTTTGGGTGGGTGACGCCGAACGCCACGTCCATGGCGAGGTCTTCGGCCAGAGCCGCCAAAGTGCCGCGCATCCACACATCGGCGCCGTCGGCGGTCATGCCCACGTCCACCACCAGCCGGTCTTGATCGCCATCCACCGAGGCGTTGAACACGAGCGGGCCCAAACGGCTGCCCGAAGGGCCCAGATCGAGCCCGGCCAAGTGCGCCAAACGCGTGGGGTCCTCGGCGGTGATTTTAACGTTACCGCCACCACCGATTCGGCTGTCGAAGCCGCCGGCGATCCCGGTCAGGGACAGCGCCGCCCCGGCCAAGTCGGTGACCGCCGCCTCGCGCACCGTCAGGGCTCCGTTCAGCAAGCCCAAGTCCAGGGCTATGCCCTTCACTTGTTCTTCGTTGTAGACCAGCTCCGCCAGGACAATCTTGATGTCGCTGTCGAAGCTGTTGAGCACCGCCCACGGCGCGGCCTGGGCGGGATCGGGGGTCTCGGCAACCTGATCTTCCGGCGCCGCCGCGGCCAAAGCATCCACCGGCAAAATCCGCCGCCGATAGGAGTCCAGATCAATACGGTCCACGGCAATGTCGACGCTGAACGCCGGACGCTCGCGAAAGGCATAAGCCGCGGCTCCTGAAACCCGGGTGGTGTCAAACCGCAGGTCGAAGCCATAGCCCTGGAGCAAGTCCACCCGGGCTCGCAGCTTGCCTTCAAAAGCCAAAGTCCGCAGCCGGTCCGCGGGGATGGTTTGGAAGTCCCGGCCCAGCCAACCCATCAAATCGCGCAGATTGTCAGACCGGCCTTGGACGTCGCCATCAAACTGGGCCATGCCTTCGAAAGGCCGTATCGTGCCCGTCGCCGAAACCTCGGTGACCCCCGGCAGCAGTGCCGCCGCCCGTGAAATGTTGATAACGCCGCCGGCCAAATCCGCCGTCACATCAATGCGCCGGGCCGACCGGCCATTATAAGAGACTGCCTCGACCCCAACCACCAGACTGCCGGTCAAGGCTTGGGGCACAACGAAAGTCGGCGCTATCCCCAATACGGTTTCCACCGAAGGCGCCTCGGTTTGTGCCCGGGCGATCAGCGCGTCCAGGTCGATCCGGCTCACCGCCAAGGTCCCATCGAAGCGCGGGGCCGGGCCCAAGGCCAGGTTCACCGCACCGGTGCCTGTGATCTCGCCCAGCTTCGCGTTGATGTCGTTGAAGCCCAGATCACCGGGCACCCACGCCGTTTTGGCCTGAATGCTATAGGCGACGCCAAGGCCCTGAGCCCGGGGCGGCACGGTCCCCCACGCCCGGAAGAATTCGCGCAGGGTGGTGGCGAAATCCGTGCCCTCAATGCGCAGGTTACCAGTCAGCTTTTTGGTATCCCCCCGGTTTTCCCAAGCCCCGGTGAATCCAGCCAAATCGCCGGACTCGGGATTGGACAGGTCGATCCGCAGGGCGGTGGGCCGGCCCAAGCCGAAATCCCCCGAGGCAAAATTGAAGGCGAACGGGATGCCGCGCAGGGAAAAACCGCCGTTGGCAAAAAACGGCCCGGCGACGGAATCCGCCGTGACTTCGGCATTCACTTCGTTGAAAGTTTCGACGATGCCCTTGGCCGCATCGCGGAACGTAATGGTGGCGTTTTGGGTGATGAAGCTGTCGAGGCTAAGCCCCTGGGCCAAGCCCCCGGCGAATGGCGATCCGCCTTCTTGGGCCCCGTCAGCGGTGATCACCGACCAGTTGGCCTCGCCGTTTGGCAGAATTTCCAATTCCACCACCGGGTTTATCAACACCACTTCGCGAACCCGAACCTCGCCCCGCAGCAGCGGCAAAAACGCCACTCTGATTTCCATGGCAGCCACCGACGCCAAATCGGGAGCCGTGGCGCCATCGGGATTGACGATGTGAACACTGCTGGCGGACAAGGCCGGTTGGGGCAGAACCGCGAAATCGATGTCACCGGCGATAATCACCGGATGGCCCACGACCTGCTCCACCTGAGCGGAAATCGCGCCCCGGTAGCGGTTCCAGTCGATTAATTCTGGGGCAGCCAAAACCCCGCCGGCAAGCAATACCAACACGGCGGCAACCGCGATCAAAATCCGGTTCAAGGGTGCTCCATAGGGTGGTGGGCCCGGGTCTCAAGGCCAGAATGGCAACGAATTGAGGCAGTTTTGCGGCCACGATCTGCTCGCGCGACTAATTCTTTAAATTAGCTTGACTACCACCGTCACCCCCGGGTTTGGCCCGGGGGTCCATCTTGCTTTCGCTCGCAACTGAGTAAACAGAACTGGTCGGAGAGCAGATCGTGGCACATGTTCGTGCCACGTGAATCTGATCGACCACTCAAAAGCGTCCGGAATTGTAATCGTCGATGGCCTGCGTGATTTCTTCCTTGGTGTTCATCACGAAAGGGCCGTGTTTGACGATGGGCTCGTCATGGGGACGCCCGGCGATCAGCAGCACCCGAGCGGCCTCGCCGCCACCTGCAATGCGCGCCGCTTGCCCCGGCCCCAGGACCGCCAAGGTGCCGCGGCGGATGGCCTCTGGGCTGCCGCCAATCCGCGCCGATCCCTCGAACACATAGCAAAAGGCATTGTGGCCGGCGGGAAGTGCATGGACGAAATCGCCGCCGGACGGCACCACCACATCCAAATAGGTGGGGTCCACGGCGATTTCGGTGATCGGGTCCGCGGTTCCGTCCACCGCACCGGCAATCACTTTCACCGAAACGCCGTCATCCCGGGTAACGGATGGAATGTCGGCGGCGGGAAGCTCTTGGTAGCGCGGCTCGCGCATCTTGTCCTTGGCCGCCAGGTTGACCCAGAGCTGGAAGCCCCACATCAGGCCTTGTTCTTGTTCCGGCATTTCCGAGTGAATGATGCCGCGACCGGCCGTCATCCATTGGACATCGCCGGGCCGTAGTTTGCCGGTATTGCCCTGGTTGTCGCCGTGGCCCATGGCCCCGGCAAACATATAAGTGACCGTTTCGATCCCGCGGTGGGGATGACCGGGGAAACCGCCAACGTAGTCGGCGGAATCGTCGGAGCGAAATTCGTCCAGCACCAAGAACGGATCGAGCGGCTTGGGTGCCCAGGGACCGGTACAGGTTGACACCGGCGCCGTCCGAGGTGGCCTGAGCCGTAACCGCCAGTTCCAGCGGGCGAATTTCCATGGTCACATTCCCACAAATTTTCAACCTCACAGGCCGGAGTTTACCGCACCGGCGCGTACCTACAGGTATCCAATTCGCTCTGTCAAACAAGACTGATCGCCGCAATCCCACGCCAACGTGAAGACCCGTTGGGCCAAGTCACATGACAAACCGCGGGGCGATTGCCATAGTCCCGTCCGATGTTTGGACCGGTCGGCGATAAGAAAGAAGCGACATGCGATCGTTAGTTTTGTTGTTTGCCGCAACCCTTTTGTTGGCCCTGTCCGGTGTTGGGCTGGCGCATGGCCCGGGCGAAGTCGCCGCCGAATTCCACGACCGCGAACCGTATTTCCAGGCCATCGCCAAACCCGCGCCGGAATTTGTGCTCCATGATGCCGCCGGCAATACCATCCAGTTGAACCACTTCGCGGGCAAGGTCGTGGTGCTGAACTTCATCTATGCCACCTGCCCCGACGTTTGCCCGCTGCATTCCGAAATGATCGCCAATATCCAGCAAATGACGGCCGATGCTGGCATGACCGACGGGGTGCAGTTCGTCAGCATCACCACCGACCCCGGGAACGATACGACCGAAGTGTTGCGCGATTACGGGGCGATCCACGGCCTGGATTCCGGCAACTGGGTTTTTTTAACCCTGGCGCCGGGCCAGCCGGAGGATCTAACCCGCCAATTGGCCGCGGCCTATGGCCATGGGTTTACCCCGACCGACGGTGGCTACCAGGTCCACGGCACCGTCACCCACATCATCGGCAAGGACGGTCATTGGGAGGCTAATTTTCACGGCCTCGAACCGGACCCCTTGAACGTCGTGCTGTTCCTCAACGCCCTGGCCAACCACTGGGGCGAACACCCCGAACCGAAAAGCTGGTGGCGGCGACTGCTGGAGTGGCTCTAGCCGCCAAATCGTGGGGCGGTTCCGGTGATAGCGGATATTGATATAATGATCCCATGGCCAAGAAAATTGTTAGGGCGACCGAAACGAAATCAAGCGGCCATGTTATCGGTCGCAAGGATTTTGCCAAGATTAGCGCTGTCGAGCAAATCCGACTTGGTCCAGAATTGGAACAGGAATTTCGGGCTTTCGAAACCAAAGGCCTGCCAGCTTCCGAGCGCCGGCGACGCCTGAGACGAAAGTACGGACGGACTGGATAGACAGCTGGCCTACACCGCGATTGAAGATCCTTCCTGCTATGTCTGAACAGACGTTCTGAAAAACATTCCTGGCATCCGCGACCAAGCGGCTCTGCAGGAGTTCGAGACCGCCCTAACACACCAAAGATCTGATGAGCCATTGCCGAAAGGTCGATTTAGCGTTCGGCACTATTGCGCCATTCACCATCACTTGTTCCAGGATATCTATCGATGGGCGGGCCGTTTCCGAACGGTCCGGGTAGCCAAGGGTGGAAATCCATTTTGCTATCCAGAGAATATAAAACGTGAGATGACCCAGCTTTTTAGGGGTCTGAGACAGCATCAGAATTTCCAAGGCCTTGACCCTGTCGGATTCAGCGTTGAATTGGCTCGTTTTCTGGCGGATTTGAATGCCATTCATCCGTTCCGCGACGGAAACGGCCGCACTCAGATGGCGTTTTTGGATGCCATTGCTGTTGCAACCAGGCATCCGCTAGACATTTCGAATCTGGATGGCGATTCATGGATGGGTGCGATGATCGAGAGTTTCGGTGGCGAGAGCGAATTTCTGGCCGTGCAGATTCGGCAACTCTTACGGTCCTAAATTAGTTGCGTCTGATCCTACGCGCTCCCAAAAAAAGAGGGACTTGCCGGTGGCGACTGGCCGCGGCCTATGGCCATGGGTTACCAGCCAACCACTGGGACGAACACTGCGATCCGAAAAGCTGGTGGCGGCGGCTGCTGGGCCGCTTTTGAGGCGGAATTCGCCACGCCGGACCCGTCAGCCGCCGGCCCACACAATCCGCAACAGGATGTTTTGGTCGTGCCACGAAACCTTGGCGCCGTCATCAAACTCGGCCCGTACGGCTTCCTCGAAGGCTTGGCAAGCTCGGTCGAACTCCGCCTCGCCATACAGTGAGAAGGTCGAGTAATGCCGGTTCCGGGCTTGTTCGACCAAGCGTTCCAGGCTCGATGTCCTGGGAAAGCGGAACGTTTTGGCTTCGATCATTTTAAGGCCGCCCGCGCCGCCAACCCATTTCCCCATCTCCTCCAGCCGGTAAAGGCGCGTTTCCTTCTGGCTGAAGCCCGGGAAAAATCTCCCCCAAACCGACCCCGCGTTCTGTTCCGGGGTGCGGGTATAAATGAAAACTTGGCCGTCTTTTTTAATCGCGCGCTTGGCCTTAGACAGAAAAAGCGAAAAATCGAAATGGTGAATGGCGTTAAAGGTGAAAACGCAGTCCAGCGATTGATCCGCCAGCAATATTTCTTCGACGCCGGCGTTGACTGTCTCGAAATTATTGATGCCGTTTTTCGTCAGATGCCGGGTCAGCTCGGCCAGCATCTCCGTGCTGATGTCGACGCAGGTAAGGCTGAGGTGGTTGAGATGTCGGAACAGCAACAAATCATAGCGCCCGGCCCCGCACCCGACATCCGCCGCCGCAACGGATGAACGG
>JAKZSO010000185.1:0-5324 GCA_047517625.1 Alphaproteobacteria bacterium | reverse complement strand
TGGTGTAGGTGAGGTCCTTGCCCTCTTTGAATTCTTCGATTTTGATATCGGGCTGCAGCGCCGGGCGCAATTCTTTTTCGACGATGGCGGCCTGGGACGACGTGTTGACCGTCTCCTCCAGGATTTCGCCCATCACCGAGTTGCCGTAGCGCTTGCGCAGCAACGAAACCGGGACCTTGCCCGGTCTGAAACCCGGCAGTTGAATCGTATTCCGCAGCTGCTCCAGGCGCGCGGTAATGCGGCCTTTCACATCGCTTGCCTCGACGATGATCTTATATTCGCGCTTGAGCCCGTCCGTGCTGGTTTCAGTTACCTGCATCCCATTCCACTCTTTTGGCTTAGTTCGGTTAGTCGCATCTCGATCGGTCCGGGTCTTCGGGTCTGGTGCGGCTGGAGGGACTCGAACCCCCAAGCCCGAAGGCACATGCTCCTAAGGCATGCGTGTCTACCAATTCCACCACAGCCGCCCCGGAGCCGGTCTCATATCATAGATGAAAATGGTTCGGCCACAGGCATCCCATTAGCCTGGCGCAAGCTTCAAGTCCGCCAGAACAGCTGGCAGGGTTTCGGCCAGGTCCGTGGCGATCAATCCAGGGCCGAAAGTGGCTGCCGCTTCGCCGTGCAGCCAGACCGAGGCGCAGGCCGCAAAGAACGGGTCCATGCCCTGGGCCAGCAAGCCGACGATGAACCCGGCCAGCACATCGCCCGATCCGGCCGTGGCCAAAGTGGCCGGGGCGTTGGCGTTAATCGCGGCGCGGCCGTTGGGGGCGGCGATGACGGTATCCGGGCCCTTCAAGACCACCACCGCGCCACTGCCCCGGGCCGCCGCGCGGGCCCGTTCCAAGCGCCCCGGCAACTCCGCGTGGGCGGGCAACAGCCGGGCGAACTCGCCATCATGCGGGGTCAGCACACAGGCCCCTGTGATGGCATCGAACAGGGCCGCCGGGTCGTCTTGGAATACCGCCAGAGCATCGGCGTCGATCACGCAGCTAGCGCCGGACCCCAGGGCGGCCACGGCGTTTTCCCTGGTTTGGGTGGTGACGCCATTGGCGGGGCCGACCAACACCGCGTTGCGCCGCCGTGCAGTCAAAATCTTTTCAAGCTCGTGTCCACCCTTGAAAGCCTCGGTGATGAAGGCTGGGGATGAGGCGGCGAACAAGGCCAGCGATCGGGTCGGGCCGGCCAATGTCACCAGCCCCGCGCCAACTCTCAGGGCCGCCATGGCCGCCATGCGGGCCGCGCCAGTCTGGGTGTGACCGCCGCCGACGACCACCGCATGGCCGCGCCTGTATTTGTGATCCTCGGGCCTTGGCCAGGGGAACCCGGCGCCCCACAAGCCAGGGCCATTCTCGAAAGTCTGGGGCGCGAGCTGTTCCACCACACCGTTGGGGGTGCCGATGTCCGCCACCACCACCTCGCCGCACAGGGCCCGGCCCGGGTACAGCACGTGCCCCGGCTTCTTGCGCACGAATGTCACCGTCAGGGCCGCGTGGGGCACGAGGCCGATCGCGGCGCCGGTGTCCCCGTCCAAACCGCCGGGCACATCCACCGCCACCACCGGCACCTTGGGGTCCAACGCCGCCAATATTGTCTTGGCATCGCCTTCGATGGGCCGCCCCAGCCCCGCGCCGAACAGGGCGTCGACCACCAGCTCCGCGCCATCCAGCACACTGGGAGCCAGATCGCCGAACGAGACCGGAGTGACATGCCAGCCAGCTTCACCGAGGCGCGCCGCCGCGACCACCCCATCGCCGCCGTTGTTGCCCGGACCGCACAGCACCACGGTCTTGCGTGGCGTCCAGCGCTGTTGGATTTCCCGGGCGATCGCCGCCCCCGCCGCGGCCATCAAAGCATCGCCCGACACAACCGCCGCTTCCGACAGGCCGTCGGCTTCGTAGTGCTCGGCGACGGATAGAATTTCAGAATTTGGCACAGCCGGCACAGGGTGGGTGGGCGAAAAATCCGTGCCTAACCTAGCCTTATTTTCGCCATAGTTCATTTTTTGGCGTCAGTTGGCGTCAGTCTTCGCCGGGCTGTCCTTGGATTTCAGGATCTCGCGGCTGAGGCGCGAAATGGACGCCCTGTCTTCCTCGGCAAACGGCAGCGGCCGGCAAGCGGCCATGGCCACCAGTCCTAAGCGCGCGGTGCGCATGCCGGTGAGCACCCCCTCCCCCGCTTTGGCCGAGAGCAAGCCGCCGACCCGGACCCCCACATGGGCCACCAAGATGTCCGCGGCGAAATCGCCAACGCCCGCGGTCGCCGCGGCGGCCAGGATGCGCTTGACCAACGAGATGCGTGCGAAAAATCCCGGGCGGAAGCCGTACACGCCCGCCACATCCCGGACCATGCGGAGCGTGCGCCAGATCACCAGACCGGCGTCGAGCAAGCCAAACGGACTCAGGGCCACACCCACCGCGGTATCCCGCGAGGCCCGGGCGACAATGGGATAGGCCTGGGCATCCAACGGCCGGATCACCGTGTCGGCTAAAATGTCCAACACCTGGACATCGGTATGGGCCGAGGTCACCGCGCCGCGAAACGCCGCCAACCGCGCCTTCATGTCCTGTCGTTCCGCGTACCCATCGATCACTCTACTCGCAAATCTTAAGCCCTCACCGTGGCCCCCTTGGACGCGCAATTGAGTGGCCCGTTCGGTGAAGGTGGACACTTCACGTAGTTTACGCATTTCGCGCCCGAAAGTACTGATTTCACGAGAAATTAAGGCGACGCCGGAAAGTACGGCCACACCCAGCACGGCGCTAAACGCCGAACCAAGGGCCAGACTTTCCGAGAACGCCCGGGAAACGAATCCCCAGGTGTCCCAGACGATGGCGCCACCGGCGAAAAGTCCCAGACTCCACCAAAAAGTTCGGCGCAGCAATCGGCGCTTTGGCTTGATGGGTTGGACCGGAGGCACCACGGCGACCGGGTTGGCGCGGACAGCGTCGGCTGAGAGCTCTTCGGGCCTCGGCCCATTGGCCGCCGGCTCCGCCTCGGCCACGGCAATTTTCACTCGTTTCGGGTCCAGTTCAATTGGTTCGGCCATGGTGTTCCCCCGCTCCCCCTATCTTAGCCGCTTGCCAATCAGATATTGCATGGCTTCGTCCATGCCAATGTGCGGCAAGCCCCGGGCCGATCCCGTGATCCGCGCGGGCAAAAAGTCCAAGAACTTGAAGCGCCCGTCCCGCCAATCCTGATCCGTCGGAAAATGCGCCGGGATTTCGCCGGGAAACAATGCCGTTTCCTCGTCGCGGCCGGCGGGCAAGCCCCGCACCATGCTCAGGGTCTGGCCCTGGACCTCACCCAGCACATCTTCGGTGCAGCGCACGGCGGACAGGGCAACGGCCGCGGTGTCCACCCCGCGAAAGCGGATGCGGTTGGCTTCCCGGGCCACCATTTCCTCCAACAGCCGTTTCAGATTGTGGTGCTGGTTCGACGACACGTGGTCGGACTTGGTGGCGGCGAACAAGACCTTGGAGATGCGCACCCCGGTCAGCCAGCTGAGCAGCCCGGATTTGCCGTAATCGAAACTTTGCAGAATGGCGCCGATGGCGGCCTGGGCGTCGTCGAACGCTGCTTTGCCCATTTTGAGCGCGCTAAGCACGTCCACCAATACGATTTGTTCGTCGAAGCCACGGAAGTGCTCGCGATAAAACGGCCGCACGATTTGGTCGCGGTAGGCGTTGTAGCGGTCTTCCATGGTTTGGTAGAGCGACCCGTCTGGGGCCTTGGCTGGCAGAGGTTCCAAGGGGCAGAACTCCAAAATCGGGGCATCCGGGTCCAGGTCGCCGGGGCGCACGAAGCGCGCGGGCTGGACCAACACCATCCCCACTTCCGGGGCCCGGCAAGCTTGCAAGTAGGCTTTGTATAGTTCGGCGGATTTCTCCAAGTCCGCGTCTTTGGCCCGGCCCGGGGCATCCATTTTGGCCATGTGGGCCAGCCAGGGTTTTGCCAGCTCCGCCCGAGGCTGGTTTTGCGTCAGCGACAAGGTTTCGGCCGACCATTCCGCGAACGATTTGGCCGCCAGAGGCAAATCCAGCAGCCATTCCCCCGGGTAATCGACCAGGTCGACGATGAGGATTTGGATCTTGCGGCCCCGGGCCCTGGCCAATTTGCGTCGGGTGCGATAGCGCATGGCCAGGCGGATGCCGCTGAGGCGATCCGTTGCCTGGGGCCAGCTGGGGTTGGCGCCGGTGATCGCGGAAAGCGACTCTTCGAAGGGAAACCGGGGGGTATCGGCGCTGCCGGGGGCCATTGGGAAGACCTCCCCCGCAATGATGGCGCCGCGCGCGGCGGCACTCAGAAACGGCAGCCGTTCGGGCCACAGCCCGGCCGAGAGAAGGTTATGGATGAACGAGGTGGTAAACACGGTCTTGCCGCTGCGCGACAGCCCAGTGACCGCCAGCCGCACGTTCTTGCGGTCCGCGAACCGCCGCGCTACGCCGCTCATGCCCTTACTCGCGGTTTCGTTCAACGCCAAGGCTCACTCCCTGGGACCTCCCGCCCTCTGGCATGGGCGGTTGTGCCCCATGTAGGGATTTTTGGCGCGAATTGCTATGGGGTGGCCAAAAGCGCCGCTTCCCTCACCGAAGTTAGTTTGGAACGGCTTTTCGTTAGATTCCGGTAGTTCAGCCAGAATCTCTTCCATTTTTTGTTGCGGAGGTTGCCTATACTGCAACTACATTTCTAAACCGAAATTGGGGCACAGCCGAATGTCAGTTGATCGAACGAATTTGAAATCGGTTCTCGCAAGACTCAAGGCAATGCGGACATCCATCCCAGACGGTGAGAGAGTGGTTCAAGAGCATTACGCAGAAGATTACGGCGCCTTGCTCGCCATTGTTCAAGCTTCTCTCAGCGAAGATTTGGCGTTTTTTGAGCTGCCCCCCAGTACAACGGTTCGAGTCGAGGGTTTGTCCCCCGGCGGCATTTGGGTCGAACATTTTAGTAGCAAGCTCTTGCAACTGATCGCTCACGTTGAAGCAGTCCTAAGTGAGTCAAGCGAAGTCATGGAGATTGGGACGCTCTTTAATTCGATCCGCGATGACGAGTTGCGATCTCGCTGCTCAGACCTTTTGTCCACACCGGACAAATTTGACCGCCCCATCAATCAGGCTACCCAGGTTTTGGAAGATCGTATTCGCGAGAGATCAAGGACCAATGCCGGTCTGATCGGTGCGGACTTAGGGTCCGGACTCATTACAGCCACCAGATGACGGCGGCGGCAAGGGCGATTGCGGCGATGAAGTTTGTGATGTTGCGGTCGAAGCGGGTGGCTATACGGCGCCAGTCCTTGAGGCGGCAAAACATGCGCTCGATGATGT
>JAKZSO010000184.1:0-18543 GCA_047517625.1 Alphaproteobacteria bacterium | reverse complement strand
CTCGACAGCCTGCGCTTCTTCGAGGCCGCCGCCCGCCACCAGAGCTTCGTGCTGGCCGGCAAGGAGCTCGGGGTTACCGCCGCCGGCCACCGCATCCGCACCCTGGAGGGCCATCTTGGCGCCGAGCTGTTCGAGCGCAGGCGCCGCAGAGTTCACCTCAACCGCCGCGGCCGGGCCTATCTCAAGGAGGTGCAGCGCATCCTGGCCGAGGTCCACGGCGTCTCCGAGCAACAGCGCGAGACTCCCCGGCGGGTGCGCATCGTCTCGGTCGAGGCGGTGGCCGAGAAGTGGCTGCTGCCGAGGCTCGCCTCGTTCAAGGCGGCCCACCCCGGCATTGCCATCGAGCTCGAGACCAACCATCGCGGCGTCGACCCGGCGCGGCGCGACTTCGACGCCTGGCTCGCCTATTCGGGCGAGACCTCCGCGCCGCGCCCGAGCCTGTCCATCGCCGGTCGGGGCCTAAGCACCCTGGTCGCGGTCCTCGGCGATCCCACCTACACCAGCGCCGATTTCCTCGGTGGCCTGGTGGTGGGGATCTTGGCCGGGGGCCTGGCGGGGGTCGTGACCGGCACCGCGATGATGTTCGGTTATATAGAAGAATATTAGGCCGGTATAATTCCGCGCGAGTAGATCGTGGCCATTTGTTGGCCACGTGAATCTGATCGGCAAGTTATAATGCCTCGGATGGCTTATTCGTCGCTGCGCGATTTCATCGAACGGTTGGAACAGGCGGAGCAGTTGGTGCGGGTGACCGAGCCGATTTCCACCCATCTGGAAATGACCGAAATTCAGACCCGGTTGCTGGCCGAGGGCGGCCCCGCGGTGCTGTTCGAAAACGCGGTGCGCGCCGACGGCACGCCATCGCCCATGCCGGTGCTGGTCAATTTGTTCGGGACGGTGGAGCGGGTCGCCTGGGGCATGGAACGCGAGCCGAACGACCTGCGGGAATTGGGCGAAGCTTTGGCATTCCTGCGCCAGCCCGAGCCCCCCGGTGGTTGGCGGGAAGCGTTGGAGTTGGTGCCCATGTTGCGCACGGCGCTGGCCATGAAGCCGAAAAAGAAATCCGGGGCGGCGCCGTGCCAAGAAGTGGTGTTGACTGGCGACGACGTGGATTTAAACGCGCTGCCGGTGCAGATGTGCTGGCCGGGCGAGCCCGCGCCGTTGATCACGTGGCCATTGGTGGTCACCAAAGGTCCGGGCGACGGGCGCGAAGATTCCTTCAATTTGGGTGTCTACCGCCTGCAGGTCACGGGCAAGAACTCGACACTAATGCGCTGGCTGAAGCACCGCGGCGGGGCCCATCACCACGGCCGCTGGAAAGCCGAAAAATCCGAGCCCCTGCCCGCCGCGGCTGTGATCGGAGCCGACCCGGGGACCATTTTGGCGGCGGTGACGCCAGTGCCCGACACCATGTCGGAGTACCAGTTCGCGGGCTTGCTGCGCAACAAGTCGGTGGAATTGGCGGACTGCAAGACCCAGCCGATCCAGGTGCCCGCCAACGCCGAAATCGTTTTGGAGGGCACGGTGTCCTTGGCGGACTACCAGGACGAAGGCCCTTACGGCGACCACACCGGTTTCTACAATTCGGTGGAACCGTTCCCGGTGTTTACCCTCACCGCGCTTACCCATCGCAAAGACGCGATCTATCTGTCAACGTTTACGGGGCGGCCCCCGGACGAGCCCAGCATCTTGGGTCAGGCCCTGAACGATGTGTTTGTACCGCTGTTGCAGCAGCAATTTCCCGAGATCGTGGATTTTTGGCTGCCGCCGGAGGCCTGCAGCTATCGCATCGCGGTGGTGTCGATCAAAAAAACCTACGCCGGCCAAGCCAAGCGGATCATGATGGGGGTTTGGTCCTATCTGCGTCAGTTCCTGTACACCAAGTGGGTCATCGTCGTGGACGACGACATCGACGCCCGTGTCTGGGCCGACGTGATGTGGGCGATCTCCGTCAATATGGATCCGGCCCGGGACATCACCCTTGTGGAGAACACAGCGATTGATTATCTGGACTTTGCGTCTCCGGTCACAGGGCTCGGCAGTAAAATAGGCTTGGATGCCACCACAAAGATTCCGCCCGAGACGAACCGCACCTGGGGCACGCCGATCCGCATGTCATCTGATGTGATCGAAGCGATCGACAAAAAGTGGCCGGATTTGGGACTGCCCGGTTCCGGCAAAGCGATTTGGAAATAACGGCAAGGGTAAAGGGAACGTTTTGGCTTCTGAATGGACCACGGACATGACCGGCAAGGCTTGCGTCGTGACCGGCGCGAATTCCGGCATCGGATTTATCGCGGCAAGGGAGCTCACCGCCATGGGAGCCGAGGTTGCCCTGGTGTGCCGCAGCGCCGAACGCGGCGGGGAAGCGGCGGCCGGGATCGAGAAAGCCACTGGCAAGGCGCCGCGTCTATTTTTGGCCGACATGGGGTTAATGGAGGACATCCGCCGGGTGGCCGGGGAACTGAACGACGCCTACGCCAAAATTCATGTGCTCCTGAACAACGCTGGCGTCTTGCAGCGCCACCGGGAGATTAACGCCGAGGGCCGGGAGCTGACCTGGGCTATCAACCATCTGGGGCCATTTTTGCTGACCAACCTGCTGCTGGATCACATCAAGGCGGCGGCGCCCGCGCGCATCGTCAACGTTGCTTCAGCGGCCCACAAGTCGGGGCACATCAATTTCGAAGACCTGGAAGCCAAACAAAAAACCGCCATGTGGCCGGCGTATTCCCAATCCAAACTGGCGAACATTCTGTTCACGAAAGAGCTGGATAAACGGCTGGAGGGAACCGGAGTGACCGCGAACGCCTTGCACCCCGGTGTCGTCGCCACCAATTTGTTCACCGGTGCCGCCGGATTCTTCGCGCCGATCATTTCACTGTTTCTGATCAGCCCGGAGGTTGGGGCACACACATCAATCTATCTGGCAACGTCATCAGAGGTCGACGGGATCAGCGGCAAGTATTTTGCCCGGGCAGCACCGGCCCCCACCGCGGCCGCGGCGCGGGACATGGAAGTGGCGGCGCGCCTGTGGCAAGTCAGTGAACAAATGACAGGACTTTGAACTCTACGACCGAAGGAGCGATCAAGATGGCCAACGAGACAGACACCAAATCCACGTCTTTGGATTTGCTTTCAAACCTGGTGGCAAAGGCCATGAAGGCCGGCGCCAGCGCGGCAGACGCGGTCACCCGCTACGGTGTCGCATTGTCGGTTTCCCAGCGCCTGGGCAAACGCGAAGACCTGGAGCGATCGGAGGGCCAAGACATGGGCCTGCGGGTGTTTGTCGGCAAACAGCAGGCCATGGTCGCCACTTCCGAAACATCGGAACAGGCCATGGATGAGCTTGTTTCCCGGGCGCTTTCCATGGCCAAGGCCGCGCCGGAGGACCCTTACTGTGGGCTGGTTGATCCCGGTCAGCTCACCAAGGACGTGCCCGACCTGGAATTGCTGGACCCCAACGAGCCCGACGGCGAAGAGCTGTATGCCCGCGCCGCCGCCGCCGAGGATGCCGCCTTGGCGGTTGAAGGCATTACCAATTCCGACGGTGCGGGGGCCAGTTGGAGCCGGTCGGAAAAAGCCTTGGTGACATCCGACGGCTTCGCGGGCGGGTACACCACATCCGGATTCGGCTGCTTTGCCTCGGTCATCGCCGGGGAAGGCACAAACATGGAGACCGATTACGCCATGACCCGGGCCCGTCACGGAGACGATTTGGAGGCACCCGGCGATGTCGGCAAGGAGGCGGGAGAGCGCACTGTCGCCCGTCTGGACCCGCGCAAAGCCGAATCCATGGAGGTGCCTGCGGTGTTCGAACCGCGGGTCGCCAATTCGATGTTGGGGCATTTGACCATGGCCCTTTCCGGCCCGGCTGTCGCCAGGGGCACCAGCTTTCTGCGCAAGGACATGGATAAACAAATTTTTGGCGCTGGCATCACGATCATCGACGATCCGCTGCGCCCCCGGGGGCTGTCATCGCGGCCGGTGGATGGCGAAGGGGTCGCGCCAACGCGCATGGCGCTGGTGGACGGCGGCACCTTGAAAACATGGATTCTAAGTTCCGCGTCGGCCCGGCAATTGGGGCTTGCCAGTACCGGTCACGCCGCCCGGGGCACGTCCTCGCCACCCGGGCCTTCGCCCAGCAACCTTTACATGGAGCCCGGGACCGCAACTCCTGACGAGTTGATCGCCGACATCGATCAGGGCGTTTTCGTCAACAGCTTGATCGGCTTCGGCGTGAACCCGGTCACCGGCGACTACAGCCGGGGCGCATCCGGGTTCTGGATCGAGAACGGCGAAATTACTTACCCGATTTCCGAGCTGACCATCGCCGGAAATCTGAAGGACATGTTCATGCACATCACTCCTGCGAACGATTTGAAATTCCGCTATGGCTCAGACGCCCCGACCCTTCGCATCGACGGCATGACGGTCGCCGGAAAATAGCCTTGGCCGCACGTGACGCCGGATGAGATCGCCAGCGACGCCGAACTGCTGAGAGAGGCCGTGACCGAGGCCTCGGCAGTGGCGCTGAAATTCTTCCGCGAAGGCACGAAAAGCTGGGACAAGCGTCCTGGCAACCCGGTGTCCGAGGCCGATTTGGCAGTGGACACCTTGCTGAAAGAACGCCTGACGGCGGCGCGGCCCACATACGGCTGGTTGTCCAAAGAAACTCCCGACACGCCGGACCGCCTCGACTGCGACCGGGTGCGGATAGTGGACCCCATCGATGGCACCCGGACGTTTCTGAAAGGCCGCCCGCAATTCGCCGTTTGCGCCGGGCTGGTCGACGGCGGCCAACCGGTCCTGGGGGCGGTATGCAATCCGGCGGCGGATGAGTTTTTCGACGCTGGCCTGGGAACCGGCGCGCGTCTGAATGGCGCGGCTCTAACAGTCAGTGATCGGGGCGACCTGGCCCACGCCAATCTGCTGGCCAGCCCCCGCACCTTTGCCCCGGGTGGACTGGCCCCGCCGTTGCCGGATGCGAGATTTACCGCGGTGAATTCGATCGCCTATCGCATGGTGTTGATCGCTGCCGGGCGCTATGACGCCACCATATCCATGGCGCCAAAAAGCGATTGGGACATCGCCGCCGCCGACATCATCTGCCGGGAAGCCGGGTGCAACGTCACCGACCAAAGCGGGACGGCGTTTTCTTACAACCACGACAGCGTCCGCCATCCCGGGGTCGTCGTCGCCCCGCCAGCATTACACGGGGAAATCATCAAGGCGCTTGGCTAAAATTTCCCTGCTCCTCGACAAACTCAGAGTCAGAAAAAAACGAAAATCCTCGTGCTGAGCCCGTCGAAGTATGAGGACCCCGCCGTCGCTGGAAGCCTTATTTTTCCGATCGCCGGCTGGCGGCTACTTGATCTTGCGTTTGGATTTCGGCTTGGCGGCGTCGGCGCGCAACGCCACGTCAATGGCTTTGTTGGCCCATTCGATCAAGCGAACTTGGTCTTCCAAGACATTAGCCGGAATTTCGCGGTAGCCCATTGTGGTTTCCTTGCCGCGCATGACCACCGTGAACGGGCCGGAGCCCTCGGCCTCGTAGTCCGGCCGGTTCAGGTCATCGACCTTCATATAGAGCGTGTCATCGTCCATCAGCGCGAACATCAGGCCCCGGTGAAAAATGCCCAAACCCCCGAACATGCGCTTGGACTCGGGCTCCACTTCGGCCAGCAGATCCAGAATGTGTTCCAACGCGCCATCGCTGGTCACCATTGTTTGTCCCCGTGCCCGGTGCCCTGACTAAGGGGCGCATGGTACGCTCGCCGCAGCCTTTTCGCATCCCCAGGAAATTCGATCCATGCAGAAACATTTGATGATTTTCGGCGCGTTTGCGTTGGCTCTATTGGCGCCGCCAGCCCAGGCCCAACAAGCCGACAGCGGTGAAAGAGCCAAGCTGATGGTTGGGGCCTGTGCCGAGGATTTTTACAGCCCCATGCGGGCAAGTTGCATTTGGTGGCTGCGCGGCGCGATCGAAGGCCACCAGGCCGCGACCGACGCAGCCCCGGCGTTGCGGCAATTCTGCTTTGAGCCAAAATGGCCGAACCCTGAAGACTTACGCGAAATTTTCGTGGCCTGGGGCGAAGCCGATTCCGAGCGCCTTGAAATGTTGCGCACCCCGGCGCTGTTTGCCGCTGTGGCGGAGGCCTTCCCGTGCCTCGACTAGCCGGTTTGTTGACCGTTGTCGTGGCGATTTTGGCAGTCATGACGCTGCCCGCCGCGGCCCAACAAGCCAATAGCAAGGCGACGGCAAAAACCATGATCGACGCCTGCGGCCAGGACTTTTACGACCCCCTGCGCGATACTTGCGAATGGTGGCTGCGCGGCGCCGTGGAAGGCTTCCAGGCCATGGAGCACCGCAAATTCTGCTTCCCTGAGCGTTGGCCAACAACCGAGACCGTGCGCATCGCCTTCGTCGCCTGGGGGGAGCGCAACGTAGAAGGCCAGGACTTGTTGCGAACCGTGGCGTTGATTGTTGCGTTGGCGGAAGAGTACCCCTGCCCCGATTAACCGTCACCGTATGGCGCGAATCCGGGGCTCCATGGTAGGATTCCGGCTCACATGACCTCTGATTCAGACAAAGAGAGCGGCGGGTCGCCCGTTCTCCCCACCACCGACTTACCAACGTTGAACTTGGTGCGCCGATTGGTGCGGGAATATCTGGCGGGGCACGTGGGCACCTTGTTGGTGGCTGCCATCGCAATGGTTTTGGTGGCCGCCGCCACCGCCGCGTATGCCTGGCTGATGCAGCCGTTGCTGGACGATGTGCTGCTGAACAAGGACCGGGCAATGTTGATCGTGGTGCCGTTCGCGGTGTTTGGCGTCGCCGTGGTGATCGGTTTTTCGTCCTTTGCCCAGACCTATTTGATGGGGGCCACCGGCCAACGCATCGTCGCCAAGATGCAGACCCGATTGTTCGCCCACCAAATGCGCGCCGACTTGGCCTACTTCCAAAACGAGGCATCGGGGAAGCTGGTCTCGAACTTCCTGGAGGACGCCAATCTGTTGCGGGTAGCCGTGGCCAGGGCGATCACCGGGATTTCCAAAGACGTGCTTATGCTGGTCTTTTTGATCGGCTTGATGGTCTACCGCAGCTGGGAAATGACTTTGGTGGTGTTGATCGTGTTCCCCATCGCAATTTTGCCGGTGCGGCTGTTGGGGGCGCGCATGCGGGTGGCGTCACGGACGATGCAGGAGCGCACCGGATCCCTGGCGTCGATTTTGTCCGAGACCTTTTTGGGGGCGCGCCAGGTCAAGGCCTATGGCCGGGAAAATTTCGAGACGGGCCGCGCCACCCGCGCGATCAACGACCGCCTGAAATCGTGGAACCAAATAGTGTTCATCCGCGCGTCGAACACGCCTGTGATGGAGGCCTTGGGCGGCGTCGCCGTGGCCGTGATTATTTTCTATGGCGGCTCCCAGGTCATCGACGGAGCCATGACCCCCGGTGATTTGTTCTCGTTCATTACGGCGCTGCTGTTTGCTTATCAGCCCATGAAAAGCATCGCTAATTTGAACGCGGTATTGCAAGAAGGCTTGGCGGCGGCCCAGCGCATTTTCGCGCTGATGGACACCGCCCCCGACATCGCCGACCGGCCCGGCGCCAAGCCGATGGTGGTCACGCAAGGCGCCGTCACATTCGAGGACGTGACGTTCCGCTACGGCGATGGCCGCACGGCACTAGCGGAAGTTTCTTTGACCTTGGCGGCGGGGCGGACGGTGGCGCTTGTGGGGCCGTCGGGGGGCGGCAAAACGTCGCTGCTAAATCTGATCCCGCGTTTTTATGACGTTGCCGAGGGCAGCGTGCGCGTTGATGGCATGGATGTGCGGGATGCCACGCTGGATTCTCTGCGCGGGGCCATCGCCCTGGTCAGCCAAGAAGCCAGTCTTTTCAACGGGTCGGTGCGCGACAACATCGGATATGGCCGCAGCGAGGCCAGCGAGGACGGAATTATCGGCTGCGCCAAAGCCGCCGCCGCCCATGATTTCATCGCCGCCCTGCCCGTCGGCTATGACACGGTTGTGGGCGAGGGCGGTGTGCTATTGTCTGGGGGTCAACGCCAGCGAATTTCCATTGCCAGAGCCATGTTGAAAGACGCGCCAATTCTGCTATTGGATGAGGCGACTTCAGCATTGGACTCGGAGTCGGAACGTCAGGTACAGGTTGCGCTGGCGCGATTGATGAAAGACCGAACCACGTTGGTGGTGGCCCACAGGCTTTCCACCGTGGCAGGAGCAGAGATGATCCACGTTATGGATCAGGGACGCATCGTCGAAAGCGGCACCCACTCGGAATTGCTGGTGCGGGGCGGCTTGTATGCGTCACTGTATTCTGCCCAACATGAACCGGGGGGGCCCGACAGTGTGGCTTTGGCAAATTTGGTGAAGAGCGTATGAAACGGGCGGCAAGACAGATCGTAAGAATTGGCTTCATCCGGTATATGGCGGCGCGGTTTGCCGCCTGGTACATGGTGCTTGTCCACATCACCACTCGGTGGGAAGTCACCGGCGAGGAATTCCCCGCCCAGATGTGGGACAAGGGCCAGCCTTTTATTTTGAGCTTTTGGCACGGCCGCCTGATGATGCTGTTCTATGGCTGGCGCCGGGGCGTCCCCATCAAGACTATCATTTCCCGCCACCGGGACGGCGACCTGTTGGCGCAAACAATGGACCGCTTTGGTATCGGCGCTTTGCGCGGCTCATCCACTGAAGACGGCGCCGGAGTGCTGCGGGCCATGGTGAAAACCTTGAAAGACGGCGCCAGCATTTGTTTGGCCCCGGACGGGCCCCGGGGACCGCGGATGCGGGCCCGTGCCGGTGTGGTCACCGCCGCGCGCCTAGCCGGGGTTCCGGTGATCCCGTTGGCGGTCAGCGTGACCCGGCGCAAGATCATGGCCAGCTGGGACAAATTCCTGGTGCCCTTGCCGTTCTCGCGCGGGGTTTTCGTTTGGGGTGAGCCAATCATCATCCCCAGGGACGCCGACAACGACGCATGCGCGGCGGCGTTAGCCAAGATCGAGGCCGCGATTACCGCCGTCACTGACTTGGCCGATCGGCTGACCGGCCACCTTCCCGTTGAACCTGCCCCGGCCCTGCCCAACCAAACCCAGTGAACGAATGGCGGGCCTGGTGGGGCGGCGTTCGTGGCAGCGCGCGCGCCCCGGTCTTCTGGGACCGGCCCGATTACAGATCATCCGCTCTCGTGCCCGTCTCCTGGGCGTATGCCGCCGCCGGCCGCGCTCGCTGGGCCTTGGCCAAGCCGGAGCGCGCTGCGGTGCCCGTGGTTTGCGTTGGAAATTTAATGGTCGGCGGCGCGGGAAAAACGCCAACGGCCCTGGCCGTCGCCAAGCGCCTGACAGAGCTGGGCCTCACCCCGCATTTCCTGAGCCGCGGATACCATGGGCATCTAAAGGGCCTGGCCCGGGTGGACACAACTCTGCATACCGCCGCGGAAGTTGGCGACGAACCGCTGTTGCTGGCCAGGGCCGCGCCAACGTGGGTCGCCAAAAATCGCCAGTTCAGCGCGGCGGCCGCCGTTAAGAATGGTGCCACCGTGTTGGTGATGGACGACGGCTTTCAAAACCCCGGCCTGGAAAAAGATGTCTCCATCATCGTCATCGACAGCGGCGTCGGCCACGGTAATGGCCGCTTGCTCCCCGCCGGACCATTGCGAGAATCCCCGATAAGCGGTTTGGCCCGCGCCAACGCAGTGGTACTGGTGGACGATCAGGCCGCGGCTGCGGTACCGGCCGACACCGGTGGGCTGCCGGTTCTGAAGGCGCACCTAGAGCCCACCGAAGAGTCGACAAATCGCCTGTCAGGGGCGCGGACGATCGGTTTTTGCGGCATCGGCAGACCGGAAAAATTTTTCCAGGGCTTGGTCGAGCTCGGCTGCACAGTCGTGCGCACACACGGCTTCCCAGACCATCACCCGTATACCGATGGCGAGCTGGAAATCTTGCGCGCCGACGCCTTGGCCACCGGAGCGCGGTTGGTGACAACGGCCAAGGATCTCGCGCGCATTCCCAGCCGCAATGCCGAAGGCCTGGAGGTGTTGGAGGTCGAAATGCGGTTCGCCGACCCCGCCGCGTTGGACGCCGTGCTGGCCCCGGTGCTGAGCGCATGACCGACGACGTTACTGTGTCCACTGCTTCTAACGGTTCGCGGGGTTGGCTGCGCCGGGTCATTGGCAACCCGTTGGAAGCATTTTTGGTCGGCATTTTGCTTACGCTGTTCCGACGCATGGGCGTGGACCGGGCATCGGCCACCGGTGCCGCCATCGCCCGCACCATCGGCCCGCGCCTGGGGGTCAGCGCCCGAGCCCGGCGAAACCTCCGCGCGGCCTTTCCAGATTGGACCACCGGCCAGATCAACGAAACCGTTCGCGCCATGTGGGACAATCTGGGGCGCTACGCCGCCGAAATCGCCTGCCTGGATGCCTTCGACGTGTCCGACCCCCAGGGCCGGGTGGAAGTGCTTGGCCGGGAACATCTGGAAGCCCTGGCGAACGACGGCAAGGGCGGCATCGTCTTTTCCGCCCACCTTGGGTCATGGGACGTGGTTGCCTTGGGCTTGAGCCAGGTCATTCCTAGTTCGGCCCATGTGTACCGGCCGCTCAACAACCCCATTGTCGACCGCATGGTTCAGAACGCCCGGGCAAAGTCCGGTGGCTTCGTCGGCAAGGGCATGCAAGGCGCCCGGGCGATGATCGCCGGGCTGTCGGAAGGCCGCCATTTCGCCATGCTGGTGGATCAGAAAATGAACGATGGCATTGCGGTTCCTTTTTTTGGCCGCGACGCCATGACTGCGCCCGCTTTGGCGCGGTTTGCGATCCGCGCTGATGTGCCCATTGTGCCGTGCCGGTGTGAACGCCTGGGCGGCGCGCGGTTCCGGCTGACGTATTACCCGCCCGTGGAGCCGGCTTCGTCGGGCAATGAAGCCAACGACGTGGCCGAAACAATGGCCGAGGTCAACGAGATCATCGAAGGCTGGATCACTGAGCGCCCCGAGCAATGGCTGTGGGTGCACAGCCGCTGGCCGGACTTCTAACTATGGCATGGGCGGGACCAGCAGGGCCGGGTCCAGGCGCTCGGAAAACCAATTCACCCGCCAATCCAGATGCGCGCCGGTGACGCGACCGGTGGCCCCGACCAGACCGACAACGTCGCCAGCCTCGACTTGATCGCCGACATCGGCGAGCACCGCCGACAGGTGGGATAGCACGGATGTTACGCCGAAGCCGTGGTCGATCATCACCGTGCCGCCGGTGTAGTACAAATCGGCCTCGGCCATTGCGATGATACCGGCTGCCGGGGCGCCGACGGGGGTGCCGACCGGCGCCGCCACATCGACCCCATAGTGGGGCTGCCGGGCCAAGCCATTCAGAATTCTGCGGCTGCCGTACACGCCGGAAATGCGCCCGATGGCGGGCCACTGAAAGCCCTGGACAAACCACGGCACCGGTGAATTCAGCGCCCGCACAGCGCCGATGGCGTCATTTTCCCGGGCGATGCGATCCAAAACCTCTTGGGGCGGGGTGACTTGGGCCGCCGGCAAGCCGTCGATGCGTTCGACCGCATAGGTGCGCTGGGCCACGTGCAGGACTTGGGTTTCAACGGCGCCATCGGCGAACCGCACTTCCAGGGTGGCGTGATCCGGGGCCTCGGTTGGAAATCCGATGACAAACATGCCGTCCGGGGAAACCCGGGAGGCCAACCCATCAATCGTGGCGGATACCGCACCGGGGGCGCGGCCGATCATCATGCCGCCCTGGATGGCGTTGCCGTCGAGACGAATGTCTTGTGCAGCGGCGGCACCCGCCGTCAGGGTCAGAAGACCCAGAGCAAGGGCAGCAATACGGTTTAGGATTTTTCCCCAGCCTGGCTCCGGGCGTCGATCATGCGCTGGTTCGCCGCCGCCGCATCCACATAGGCTTCCTGGAATTCGACGCTCCAATACTTCAAATGCTCGATGGGGATGACCTTGCCGGTGACCGCGCATGTGACGTAGGCGCCCGGCGAGATTACCTCGAATTCAGGGGTGCCATATTTGATCACCGCCTCGGGGCCAATGGGCCGTTGGTCAACCGTGTCTTTCATAGCAGCGTTCCTTGGTGGTCTTTGGCCGCGGGTTTCTTCGCCCTTGGTTTTGGCGGCGGCCTTGCCGCTGGCTTCGCGCCGCCGGTCACCACACTAGATATGTGGCCGTCGCGCAGTTCAATGTCCAGCCCCATCCCCGTGACCGCCGCACCCGCCGAGGTCACCGGCGCCCCCCTGTCGTTCCGCACAACCGCATAGCCGCGGGCCAAGACCCCGTGGTGGCTGACACTTTCCAGGCGTGGCGCCAAGTTTTTGAGGCGGCTGTTGTCATCGGCAAGACGTCTGTAAATTTCGCGCGTCATGCGCCCAGCGGCGTCGCCTAAGCGCCGTAGGCGGTCATCCCACCCCCGGCGCAACATCTCGGGCCGCAGCCTATGGGCGGCGCTTTCCAATTGCTGGGCGCGAGCGGCCAAGGCCCCGCCATGGGCGCGAAACAGGCGCTCCGTAGCATGATCCAGGCGCTGGGTGGCAAGCTCCAAGGCCTCGCGCGGGCCGCGTAATCCCCGTGCAAGCCCCGCCACTTGGTTGCGGCGGCGTTCCAAGCCCCGGCTGGTCCCAGTGAACAAGCGCGCACCAAGGACGCCCACTCCGGCGATCAACTCGGCGCGCATGGGTACGGCGAATTCAGCGGCGGCGGTTGGGGTCGGCGCCCGCAGGTCCGAGGCAAAATCAATCAGTGTGAAATCAGGTTCGTGGCCGATGGCGGAGATCAGGGGGATGGTGCTGGCGGCGGCGGCGCGGACGACAAATTCTTCGTTGAAGGTCCACAAATCCTCGACGCTGCCGCCACCCCGGGCAACGATCAGCACGTCCGGCCTGGGCACCGCCCCGACCTTGGCCAACCCGTTGAAGCCTGCGATGGCCGCGGCGACCTCCTCAGCCGCACCTTCGCCCTGGACTTTCACCGGCCAGATCAAAACGTGCCGGGGGAAGCGATCGGCCAGGCGGTGCAGAATGTCGCGGATCACGGCGCCGGATGGTGACGTCACCACACCGATGACCTCGGGCAGGAACGGCGGATCGACCTTGCGATCTTCGTTGAACAAACCTTCGGCGCCCAGCCTGCGCTTGCGTTCCTCCAGTAGCTTGAGCAGCGCTCCTTCGCCCGCCATCTCTAAGGCCTCGATGACGATCTGGTATTTCGAGCTTTTGGGATAGGTGGTGATCTTGCCGGTGACGATGACCTCCATGCCGTCCTCGGGGGTCACCTTCAGCCGCCCGGCGGTGGTTTTCCAACAAACCCCAGCGATGACAGCGTCGGCGTCTTTCAAATCCATATAGATGTGACCGCTGCGGGGACGGCTGAGGCTGGATATTTCGCCGCGCAAGCGCATCCGGCCAAAGCTATTCTCCACGGACCTCTTGATGGCAAAAGCCAAATCCGAGACGGAATATTCCTGCAGGTTGGTGACAGGGCCAGCGTCGGTCATGGGCCTATGATACAAGTCGTCGGCCAAAGTCGGAACCGGCGCGGCAGGGGCGGATGAAAGTCTTAGTTTTGGGTGGCGGCGGACGCGAGCACGCCTTGTGTTGGGCGCTGGCGAAATCCGCCGACGTCGACGAGTTGTTGTGTGCCCCGGGCAACGGCGGTATCGGCCAAGTGGCGACATGCATCGATATTCCCGCCGATAACGCCCTGGCAGTCATTGAATTGTGCCGGACCCGGGACATTGGCTTCGTCGTGGTGGGGCCCGAAGCACCCTTGGTCGGCGGCATGGTGGACGCACTGGAAGAAGCCGGAATTCCAGCCTTCGGGCCATCGGCCAAGGCGGCGATTTTAGAGGCATCAAAGGGATTTACGCGGGATTTGTGCGCCCGCCATGGCATTCCGTCGGTGGGCTATATACGGGCCACGACGCTGGCCGAGGCCGAAGGCTACATCACCGCGAACCCGCTGCCCGTGGTGGTCAAGGCCGACGGTCTGGCGGCGGGCAAGGGGGTGACGATTTGCGAGACCGCGGCCGAGGCGATCAGAGCTGTGAAGTTTGTTTTGAACGGTGGGTTTGCCGATGCCGGCACCAGCGTCGTGATCGAAGACTTCATCGATGGGGAGGAGCTAAGCGTCTTCGCCCTGGTGGACGGCGAGCATGTGCTGCCCTTGGCGTCGGCTCAGGACCACAAGGCGGTGGGGGACGGCGACATTGGCCCCAACACCGGCGGTATGGGGGCGTATTCCCCCGCCCCGGTGATGACCCCGGATTTGGAATCCGAAATCCTGGAGACCATCCTCCGCCCCACCGTGGCGGCCATGGCGGCGGAAGACGCACCGTTCAAAGGCGTGTTGTTCGCGGGACTGATGATCACGGACCACGGGCCGAAGCTGCTGGAATACAACGTCCGATTCGGCGACCCGGAATGTCAGGTCTTGATGGCGCGCTTGGATAGCGACCTGTTGCCGCTGTTGATGGCGGCCCGTAACGGCACCTTGGATCATGCCAGTGCCCAGTGGCGGGATGAGGCGGCCCTGTGTGTGGTGATGGCGGCAGGGGGGTATCCCGGCGTGTACGAAAAAGGGTCGGTGATCAGGGGCTTGGACGCCGCCGGACAAATGCCAGGCGTCACCATTTTTCACGCGGGTACAGAATTGACCGGCGGCGAGGTACAGGCCAGCGGCGGCCGGGTTCTGGGGGTCACCGCGACGGCCAGCGACGTTGCCGGCGCCCAGGCCCTGGCCTATGGGGCCATCAAAAAAATTGATTGGCGGGAAGGCTTTTTTCGCAGTGATATCGGCTGGCGGGCGGTTGACCGGGAGCGCTAGCGGTTAGCCCGCCGCTCGCTGTGAACCGCGGCGGGCGGCGAAGAAGTTTTGCAGCAAATCGGCGGACTGAGTTTCCGCAACGCCGCCCACAACTTCTGGCCGGTGGTGGCAGGTGGAGTGTGAGAAGATACGCGGACCATGTTCAACACCACCACTTTTCGGGTCTTCGGCCCCATAGACCAGTTTGCGAATGCGCGCCAACGAGATCGCGGCCGCGCACATGGGGCATGGCTCCAACGTCACGAACAGGTCCATGCCGACCAGGCGTTCAGAGCCAAACTCAAAAGCCGCCGCACGCAGCACCAGCATTTCCGCGTGGGCGGTTGGGTCGCGCATGGCCAGCACGCGGTTGCCGTCCGCGGCCAGTGGTTTGCCCGAGACGGGGTCAACCAGCAACGCTCCCACCGGGACTTCGCCGCGCATCGCCGCTGCTTTTGCCTCCGCAAGCGCCCGTTCCATAAACGGATTTGGTTTATTGGTCATGGCTTGCAAGCTGGCGTGCGGACAAGTTTTGGTCAAGCGACGTGTCTGCAATTCGGTGGTGTCGTGACATGACCGAAGCGGCCTCAGAGGCCAAGGGCGAGCGCATCGCCAAGCGCATCGCGGCGGCTGGCCTGTGTTCCCGGCGCGAGGCCGAGCGCTGGATCGCCGCCGGGCGGGTCGCGGTCGATGGTCACACGTTGGCCAGTCCGGCGAAAACAGTGCTGAGAAGCAACATTGTCACCGTGGACGGCAAGCCCATTCCTGACGCCGCGGCGGCGCGCATGTGGCTGTACCACAAGCCGGCCGGGCTACTGACCACCAATTCCGACCGCCAAGCGCGGCCCACGGTGTTCGACAACCTGCCCAGCCATTTGCCCCGGGTGGTGTCCGTTGGCCGCCTGGACATGGACTCCGAAGGTGTGCTGTTGCTGACAACCAGCGGCGCCCTGGCCCGCAAATTGGAATCCCCCAAGACCGCCTGGCGCCGGCGCTATCGGGTGCGGGCTTATGGTCATGTGAACCCAGCCGCGCTCAGATCCTTGAGGAACGGCGTGACCGTTGACGGTGTGCGCTACCGGCCCATCGAGGCCGAGTTGGAACGCAAAACCGGTGCCAATTCCTGGCTGCGGGTGACCCTGACCGAGGGGAAGAATCGTGAAGTAAGGCGGGTGCTGGAACACATCGGCTTGAAAGCCAATCGCCTGATCCGCACCGCGTACGGACCCTTTCAATTGGGCAATCTGAAATCCGGGCACATCAGGTCGATCCCCGCCAAGGTCATTGCCGAGCAGGTCGGTGCCTAGGTCCGGACAAATCCGCATCATCGGCGGGCGCAATCGCGGACGAAAATTGGTGGTGCCCGATGACCCCGCCGTTCGCCCAACCCCTGACCGGGCGCGGGAGGCGTTGTTCAGCATTTTGGAGCACTTGGAGAGGGCAGACGGATTGGGCTTGCGCGGTGCCCGGGTACTGGACGCTTTTGCTGGAACCGGGGCGTTGGGCTTGGAGGCCTTGTCGAGAGGCGCGGAACGGGCGTTGTTTTTGGAGCCGAACGGGCAAGCCCGGCACACATTGGCGGACAACCTGCGGACCCTGAACGAAGGGGAAAACGCCAACGTACTGCCCCGGGATGCCACCAAACCGGGCCCCGCCCCGGCCCAGGCACCGTTCGATTTGATCTTCGCCGACGCGCCCTATGGCACCGGCATGGGCTCCCAGGCGCTGGCGGCCTTGGCCGCCGAGAATTGGCTTATGGCCGGAGCGCTGGCGGTGATTGAAGTTGAGGCGAGAGAAGCGCTGGAGCCGCCCGACGGGTTCGCCCAGCTGGAAGACCGCACCTATGGCCGCACGCGGCTGGTGTTTCTGAAACTGGCCCAAAAAACCTAATCGGTATGGTCAAGTGCAGATCGTGGCGCGCCTTCGCGTCACGTGAATCTGAACGGCAGAGAAAAATGCTTAGCGGCGGCCAAACAACCGTTCGATGTCGGCGAGCTTGAGCTCCACATAAGTGGGGCGGCCGTGGCTGCACTGGCCCGCATTGGCGGTGATTTCCATTTCCCGCAATAGCGCGTTCATTTCCGGGCCATTGAGTAAACGCCCGGCGCGGACGCTGGAATGGCAGGCCATGGTGGCGCAGACCTCCGCCAGCCGGTCTTTCAGCGCCAGGGCCTCGTCGAGCTCGCGCACGTCGTCGGCCATGTCGCGCACCAAGCCGCTCACGTCCACCTCCCCCAACAACGCTGGGACTTCCCGCACCACCACCGCGCCCGGGCCGAAGGCCTCGATCACCAGACCCAGTTCTTCGAACTCAGCGGCGCGGGCGGCCAGCCGCCCCGCATCGGCCTCGGGCAAATCGACCACCACCGGCGACAACAGCAATTGCCGGGCGATGCCGTTTTCGGCCATCTGGCGCTTGATGCGCTCGTGCACCAGGCGTTCGTGGGCCGCGTGCTGGTCGACAATGACCATGCCGTCGGCGGTTTCGGCGACGATGTATGTGGCGTGCAGTTGGGCCCGCGCGGCACCCAACGGGTGGGCTTCCTCCGGGGCGGTATCAGCGGGGCGCGCCGCTGGCGCGAGATTGCCGTGAGCAAAGGCGCTCGCCGGCCCCTCGGAGAACCCCGGCCCTGGTGACTGAAAACCGGCGGCTGGGCGAAGGACTTTTGTCCGCCGCCGCCCATGGGGTACCCGTCGCCGAATCCGCCGGAGTGAGCCGCCCCAAGAACGGCAATGCTGGCGGTGGTGGACGCCCGGTGGCCGGCCTCGGCCAAGGCATGGCGCAAGGCGCCGACAATCAAGCCCCGCACAAGCGCGGCATCGCGGAACCGCACCTCGGCTTTCGTCGGGTGCACGTTGACGTCGACCCAATCCGGGCCGATGTCCAAAAACAGCGCCAGCATGGGGTGGCGGTCGCGCGCCAACAAATCCTGGTAGGCGCCGCGCACAGCCCCCAACAGCAGACGATCGCGCACCGGGCGGCCGTTGACGAAGAGGTACTGGGCCTGGGCATTGCGGCGGTTCAACGTCGGCACGCCGGCGTAGCCGGTCAGGCGCACGGCTTCGCGCTCGGCGTCCACTTCCAAGGCGTTATCGGCGAATTCCCGGCCCATGACTTGGCTCAGCCGGGCCAAACGGGCGGCGAACAAGTCGCCGGTGCCGGAGCCATAGCGGAACACCGAGCGCTCGCCGTCGGTAAGGGAAAAGGCGATGTGGGGAAAGGCCATGGCCACCCGTTTGATGGCGTCGGCGGCGTGGTTCAATTCCGTGCGGGGCTGCTTCAGGAATTTTAGTCGCGCGGGCACGGCGCGGAAGAGATCCCGGACTTCGACCCTTGTTCCAGGAGGAAGCGCGGCGGGGACAGGCGCCGCCATCTTACGGCCACGCTCACCATATGTGGTGTCCGGCAACCTATCTACCGCTAGATGTGGTGTGATCGGCCTTGGGCTAGCAAAATCGAACGAAAAGGGAACTTCAACGGGTCAAACCCGACAGCCCCGCGGCCAGGAAGGTAGCGAGAATGAAGCCGACAATGCGGTGGAGGTAGACGTAGTGTGAGAGCGGTGTCGAAACTGACCCACAAAACGCCGCATCCGCCGCTAACCATGCCGCTTGGATCAGGTTGTGGTAGTGTGTAAGGACGCAATAAAAAGCGTGCTTGGGGTTAGTCAAATGGAAACACAATCGGCTTTCGCC
>JAKZSO010000183.1:0-6395 GCA_047517625.1 Alphaproteobacteria bacterium | reverse complement strand
GTCATCGACCTGACCCTGGGCGAGGTGAACATCAATTCGGACGGCACCATTTCGGTGGGCGACCTGCCGCCACGCCAGGGACAACGGAATCGATTGGACCCCCGGCGCATCCACCGCGATCACCGTCGAACGGGCGGGGGATCTGATCCCGCGCACCCTGATTCTCAGCTCTTTGGCCGACGCTCTTAGCCTTTTGTCGGGGAGAAATTTGGCTCCTGAAATTTCAAACTCTGGGCTGGCATTGTTTGTGTCCAAAGGTGCTGGCACGGCTCTGGCCCTGGAAAATTTGGACTTTGATCCGGACCGTGGAGATTTTTCAGCGGTTTTGATCGCCCCGGCCGGTGACCCCTCGGCGGTGCGGGTCGAACTGCGCGGCCGCGCTTATGAAGTCATCGAAGTTCCGGTCCTGGTTCGCGCCGTGGCGGTGGGAGACGTCATCGCCGGCGCCGACATCGGTTGGATCAATATGCGCGTGGACCGCCTGCGCTCCAATATGATCACCGAATACGCCTTGCTCGAAGGACAATCGCCTAAACGGCCCCTGCGTGTGAACGACCCAGTGCGCAACACCGACGTCCAGCGGCCTGTTGTTATTGCCAAGGGAGCCACCATCCTGATGGTGGTCGAAGCCCCGGGGATTGTGCTGACAGCCGTGGGCCGCGCCCTGAGCGACGCGGGCATGGGCGAGACGGTCCAGGTCGTGAATATCCAGACCCACAAGACTGTGGAGGGGATCGTCGCTGGCCCAGGACAGGTTCGCATCTTGCTGCCTAAGAACGTCCTTCTGGCGCCGAACTAGAAGCCCGAACCCCCACAAACCCCGCTCAACCCATCTGTACCAAGGACGACGACAATGACTCGGTTTCCACTGATCCCCATGACCCCGCCCCCGCGCCGGCTGATGGCGCTGGCTTCGTTCCTTCTTCTAGGCGCGTGTGCGTCGGCCTTTGACCGGATGAACACCATTGGCGAGCCGCTGCCCTTGGCCCAGATCGAAAACCCTCTGCAGGCGCCAACCTACCAGGCGGTGATTACCCCGTTGCCGCCGCCGGTCCTGGTGGCGCGCCAGGCCAATTCGTTGTGGCGGCCCGGGGCAAAAGCATTCTTCCGTGACCAGCGAGCGTCCCGGGTGGGTGACATTTTAACGGTCAACGTGGCTATTTCTGATCAGGCCAATGTCTCCAACACCACGAATCGTTCGCGTGAAGCGGCGGAAGATGCCGATGTCACAAACCTGTTTGGCCTCGAAGCCGAATTTGGCAAGGTTCTGCCAAACGCCATTTTGCCCGCCTCGGTGGTCAGCCTTGGCAACAAAAGCTCGACCAAGGGCGCCGGCGCCGTGGCGCGGTCAGAGACCATCAATCTTACCGTCGCCGCCCTGGTCCTTCAGGTGCTGTCAAACGGCAACATGGTGATCCAGGGCCGCCAGGAAGTCCGCGTCAACTTCGAAATTCGCGAATTTACCGTGACCGGAATTGTTCGCCCGGAGGACATTACTTCCGCCAACACCATCGCCCACACCCAGATCGCCGAGGCCCGCATTTCCTACGGTGGCCGCGGTCAGATCACCGACGTTCAGCAGGCCCGCTACGGTCAGCAAATCCTCGACATCATCGCTCCTTTCTAGCGGTTCCAAAGGGAGCGACTTTGGGAAAGGGCCGGTCCTGGCAAGGGCCGGCCTTTTTCTTTCTTATGACGATTGAATCGTGGCTCGAAAAAGGGCCACGATTCAATCGTTCACAGAACGTTCAGATTCACGCGCCCGGCGATGCGGAGCATTGATCCGTTTCATTGAGCGCGATCTGCACTTTTTTTCCCTTCAGATTCACGCGCCCCGCGATGCGGAGCATTGATCCGTTTCATTGAGCGCGATCTGCACTTTTTTTGCCGCTCAGATTCACGCGCCCCGCGATGCAGCGCATTGATGCGATTCCTTGGGCGCGATCTGCACTTAATATCCTTCTACCGATCAGATTCACGCGCCCGGCGATGCAGCGCATTGATGCGATTCTTTGGGCGCGATCTGCACTTTTTTTGCCGATCAGACTCACCCAACCCGTCATGGCCGGGCACAGAGCAGATCGCGCCTAGTTTGAGCGCGTGAATCTGATCGGCACGACGATGGCCGGCCATCCACGTTTGAGCTCAAACGTCAAAATTGCGCGGCGGCAAGCGCCGCACGATCTAGGGCAGAACTTCCAGGAACAAAACGGCGCGCTCGCCGCCATCCTCTAAGTGGGCTTCCACTGCGAACCGGCCGGCAAATTCGGCGATGAACAGCATTGCCGCCGGACTTGCCGGCGCCACTTCCGCCTCCACGTCGTAGCCATGCAGATGCTACTCCATCGGCGCATCGACAGCCCATCTCAACATCACAACGTCACCACGCCGCACCTGGACGGTTTCGGCGTCGACGCCCGCCGCGACCGCAATGTCGATGATGGCCGCCTCGCCATCCCCGTCCGGTTCCGATCTCGGCTCCAAAACCACGAAACGTTCCAGGATCAACCTGCCATCCCGAGAAATAAACCTGTCGTCATGAGTGATCAGCCCGATGGCGACCTCATGAATGAAATCGCCCGACGGAGCCAAATGGATCGCGTTTCCGTCAAGGCGCGCCGAAAATTCTCCGTTAACAAACATGTGGACATGGCCGCTGTTGCCGAGTGCTTCAGCTGGGGCGTCCCCCTCCATGATCCCGAAATTCGTTAGGGTCACTTCGAAATCCCACCCCCCGTCTGCCGCCCGGCGGGCGTTTACGGCTAGGCCAGGCACTGGCTGGTCGGTCAATTCAAAAACTTGGCCGGGATCGGAAACATCCAACGTATCAAGGCCCGGGTGCTCTGTGCCGTGGCCCATCGCCGCGGGCGCGGCCATCACGATCGATGCGATCAAAAGCCTTCTTAGCGAGTTATTCATCCCCAAAAGTTTTTTCCCTGCGTTCGTGGCGTTCTTGGGCCTCGACACTCAGGGTGGCGATGGGCCGGGCTTCCAGGCGCGCCAAACTTATTTTGTCGGCGGTCTCCTCGCAATAGCCGTACGTGCCATCTTCCAGGCGTTGCAGCGCCGCGTCGATCTTGCCGATCAGTTTGCGTTCGCGATCCCGGGTCCGCAGCTCCAAGGATCGATCGGATTCCGCAGACGCCCGGTCGGCGGGGTCCGGGGCCAAAACGGTTTCTTCTTGCAGGTGCTGAATGGTTTGGCTCGATTCCCGGGCCAGTTCGTCCCGCCAGGCAATTAACTTGCGGCGGAAATATTCCTGCTGCCGCTTGTTCATGAACGGCTCGTCCTCGGACGGTCGATAGGACTTTGGCAGACGGGTGGCCATGGGACCCCTTGAACAACAACGGCCCATGCAAACGGGCGCGAGATGGGCGCGGAGTATAGGAATCCGGGCTCAAAGCCGCAACCGCATCCGATGACCGATAACGGGTGCTGGCGAAACTGTGATTTGGCCGATTTGGCCAAATAGGCCAAAGATCGAAGATGGGGCCGCTAGGCCAACTGATCGAGCTTTGCTAACTCCACGGCAGCTCTCAACTCGATCTCGTCCAACAGGGCCGAAAGCTTGGCATCGTCGGCCTGATCGCGCTCCTCGCGCACCACTTCCACCAACGCCGCCAATTTCGATTTTGGGATCGCCCCGATCAGCAACCCTTGGCGAATTTCATCCAAGCCATCGATCATGAACTGGGCGCGAACCGCACCCCGGGTCCGGCCTTTCGTCGAATCAGTGACCTCTTGCACCGAAAGCAGTGCATCGACCGCCGCCAGCGGGCCGGTGCCACTGACCGCGGAGGTCTTATCGGCCGCGGCTTCGTCAAGCTCAGTGGCAAAATCAGCGCCCTTTCCCGCCCCTTTTTTCTTGGGGCGGCCCGATTCCGACGTCCTTCGAATCGGACCCGTTCCGCTGATTTTCATGAGGCGGAATTTCCTCGCATAGGGGAAGCTTCCTTAAGAATAGGAGCCTTTAATGTTCCCAAGATGCTGTCCGACTCTTAACAACACCTTAAAGGGCGAAAGGTCGATCCCCGCCGAAAACCGCTGGCCTTTGGCGGATTTCGCGCTAGCGAGAAAATTTTGCCGCCCCGGCAGCCATTGCCGGGCAGCGGTCGGCACACGCCCCAAACGGCCTCCCGCCTCATCCGATATTTTCGTTAAAATTCAATTGGTTACGGTAACAGCCCCGTTGGCACAGGTTTCGCTAGTTAGCGGTCGGAACCGATCCCCGCCGATGCGCCGATCTCTGGCGGGACACGACAAACAAGAATGCGAGCCACCATGAAGGTTTTTTTACGGGGACTACTGTTAAAGGGCCTGGCGGCAGCCTTAGCGATCTCGATGACGGGATTTGGCTTAGAGGCTGCCGCGGCCCCTCGCATCAAGGACATCAGCGACTTCGAAGGCATCCGCGACAATTTGCTGGTCGGTTACGGCCTGGTCGTGGGCCTGAATGGCACGGGCGACAGCCTGCGGAATTCGCCATTCACCCGCCAAAGCTTGACCGCGATGCTGGAACGCCTGGGCGTTAATACCCGGGGCGCCAACCTGAATACCCAGAACGTGGCAGCCGTGGTGGTCACCGCCAACCTGCCGCCATTCGCCCGCCAGGGCACGCGGATCGACGTTACGGTCAGCACGCTGGGCGATTCCGACAGCCTCCAGGGTGGGGTTCTGTTGGTCACCCCGCTGTTGGGGGCGGACGGCGAAGTGTACGCGGTGGCCCAGGGTTCCGTTGCGGTGGGCGGCTTCGTCGCCCAGGGCGCGGCGGAGACCGTTACCAAGGGCGTTCCCACCGGTGGCCGCATGTCAAACGGCGCCATCGTTGAGCGCGAAGTCGCCTTCGACTTCTCAGTAATGACCTCGGTCAAAATTTCGCTGCGCAATCCGGATCTGACCACGGCCCAGCGCATGGCGGAACGCATCAATCGCTTTCTCGGCAGCCCCGCCTCCATCCCTTTGGACGCGGCGACGGTCGAGGTAACCGTTCCCGCTTCCTATGGCACCAACGTGGTCGGATTATTGACCGACCTGGAACAACTTGAAGTCTCTCCCGATCAGGCCGCGAGGGTCGTGGTCGATGAAAACAACGGCATCATTGTGATCGGCGCCAACGTCCGCGTCGACGAAATCGCCATCGCCCAAGGCAATTTAACAATTCGGGTGACGGAAACCCCGCAAGTGTCCCAGCCCGGTCCATTCACCGAGGGCGGTGAAGCAGTCACCGTGCCCCGCACCACGATCACGGTGGACGAAGACGCCGACAAACGTCTGATGGTGTTGAAAGCGGGCGCGACCTTGCAAGATCTGGTGGACGGCCTGAATGCTCTTGGCATCGGTCCCCGGGATCTAATCTCCATTCTGCAAACCATCCAGGCTGCCGGTGCACTGCAGGCAGAAATCGTGGTGCTCTGATGGCCGATCCAGTTCTTCAAGCGCTCGATCAGGCCACCGCACCACTCGCCGCGGCCAGTGCCCGGCATGTCAACAAAGTCCGCGAGGCGGCTGATGCCTTTGAATCCGTCTTCATCAACCAGCTTTTAGACACCATGTTTTCAGGGCTGGAAACAGACAAGATGTTCGGTGGCGGATCGTCAGAAAAAATCTATCGGTCGATGATGAACAAGGAAATCGCCGACTCCATCACCCGGGCCGGCGGCATCGGCCTGTCGCACACTATCCAGCGCGAAATTTTGGCGCTGCAGGAAGTCGGCTAGTCGCATGGCCTCGATCGACGCCACAATTTCCGTCGCCCAGAGTCTGGCAAGGCTGATCGAAATGGAAAACGATTTGCTGGTTGACCGCCGGCCCAGCGAAATCGCGGCGTTCGAGGAGGAAAAAGAGGATCTGACCGCCGCCTATCAGCAGGAACTTACCGCCCTGCGGTCCCAACCCGGTATTCTGGCGACGGCAGACCCCGAAGAAAAGGCCGCCCTCAAAGCGGCCGGTTTGCACCTGGTCGATGCCCTGGAAATCAATCGCCGCAAAATTTTGGCCGCGCGCACCGTGGCCGAACGGATGTTGAAGGCGGTGACTGACGAAGTCGCCAAACGGGCAAATCCGGTCCAAGGCTATACGGCCCGCGCCGTGCTGGCCAAATCGAAAGCGGTGGCAGCCATGACCCCCACCGCCCTCGCCTTCCACGAAGTCGTCTAGAGCATGATCAGGGGAAACCCAAACCGCGCCCTCTAGGAACGCTTTGAAGGCCAAGCGCAATCTGGGCTATTCTTCCGCCATGGGGCTCAAAAAAATCTTCGCTGCCGCAGTGCTGGCGTTCGCCGCCCTGTCCGGCTTGGCCGTTTTGGCAGCCAGCGGCGCCCGGGCCGACCCGGCATTTTTGCGCACCATCGCCGCCCTGGATGAGCCCCGGGGGTATTGCATCGACATCCGTGGCC
>JAKZSO010000182.1:0-21401 GCA_047517625.1 Alphaproteobacteria bacterium | reverse complement strand
CGGCGAGGAGAAAGCGACAGGAGAGGTGTGTCTGGATGGCGAGAAAAATGACCGAGTGGCCTTCCAAGCGCGGGCCGATTACCAAAATCATGCCATCGGATGGCTGCATCGGGGATACAGTTCCCTTGGCGGTGGGAAAGTAGTGCGATTTCCACGAATTTGGATGGTATATGGGGAATGTCGGCTTAATGCATGATTGCAATTGCAACTGCGACTTTTTGCCCTGTCGCTGCGTCCTGCAACTCCTCAGCAATCAACGGAAGAGGTACAGCATGTCCCAAATAATCGAACACCTCCGTTCGCTCGACCGAAAAGAGCGTTTCGCCGTCCTCCGGGAAGCCCTCGGTTTCGACCGGGAAGCGCCGTGTCTCGACGACGAATTTCGAACAAATCTCAGCAGTAGTATCGGCGTTGATGTGCCCAAGCAAGTATTCCTCGCCATGGATTACCATCTGGATTGGATCCAGCTCGCGCTCCACCTCGACGCGAACCCCGGCACAGTGCCCGGTTGCCCCTTTCCCAAGCCGGAGTTCGGCGACATCAACAGAGATCAAGAAGACGTCGACCTTCTTGTCGCTTTCGAGGCCAGTAATCAGAGCCGCCAGATAACCAATCTGGTGCTGATCGAAGCGAAGGCCTACCTGCCCTGGACAAACAGGCAGCTTGAGTCGAAAGCCAAATGCCTCGGCGAGATATTTGGCAGCGACATCGCACCCCGCGACTCGGTCCAGCCCCATTTCGTTTTGATGACGGGACGTGTGTCAGACAACATCAGCACAACATGCTGGCCGGACTGGGCGAAGAACGGCGAAGACCCGTACTGGCTGAAGTACGACTTGCCCTATCGCCTTCGCGCCATGCGCTGCTCAGAGGATGGAAAACCCTCCAGGAACGGCACCCACTTGATTCTGTCTTCCACGACTTAGCAGCACACGATTCTGGCGTATTCGACTTTCTTGGGCCCGAACGCGCAGCAGCGGCTTTCCTCGGCGATTTCGACTCTCCTCCGTCTGCCTCCCTTGCAAACCTCGCCACGCTCACTCCCGGCGACTTCGCGATGGTGCACAACAAGGCCGAAATCCTGCGCCGGCTGCACGAACAGGAAGCGCTCGCCGCCACGCTGCGCACCGAATACGCCGTCAAACCGGAACCGCCGCGATCCATCGGCTTCCTGCCGTAGTCGTTCGAGACATTGGTGGAAACCGGTCCACCTGCCGCCATTGCTGCTGCCGAACCTATTGCAAATTCTGCATGTCGATGCGACCGATTATGACGTAGCTGGATATTAGCATTTCTCCATTGCGTCGAGTTGGAGAGAGCCATGCTGACCGCCTATGAGAATTTTCTGATTACATCGTACCTGGCGAATGTCGCCGCAGGGCCGCCGCCGAACCCACGACTTCCGCCCGGTGAAGGCTCTGCCGGCGGCAAAGGAGCCCAAGGCCGACTGGTTGAAGGCGATGGCCGAGAAGCTCGCGAGCGAAGAGGGCCGTGCCCTCTACAAGCTGCGCCGGCAGACCGTCGAGCCGGTCTTCGGCGTCATCAAGGCGGTGCTCGGCTTCGCCGGGTTCTCGCTGCGCGGCCTCGACAAGGTCGAGGGCGAGTGGACCCTGGTGGCTCTCGCTTACAACTGCAAGCGCTTGCCCAAGCTGAGCCTGGCGACATGAGGCGCCGCGGCGGAGCAGGTCGTGACAGAGCTAGCCCGCCCACGCCGCGACCCGCCGCAGAACCGGCAAACCGCCTCTATCGGGAAGAAACCAGCCCCACCTCGGGAAGAAACCAGCCCCACCTCAGCCCGACGCCAAAACCACCGGCGACCCACCGGCGACAAAGCCATACTCAATCGATGACCCAAAGTACGACAGACTGCTAGCTCGCTGGTTTGAAGTCCCGATCGTGATCCAAAGACGGGATTCGTTGTCGCGCGAGCGTCACCAAGCCGGGGTCGATGACCGCCGAAATGATCTCCGGCTTAGGCCCAGCTTCCGCCAATATTTTCCCCCAGGGATCGATGATGATCGAATGACCGAACGTGCGGCGATCGCCGGGGTGCGATCCGCATTGGGCGGGGGCGATGACAAAGCATCCCGTTTCGATCGCCCGGGCCCGCAACAAAACGTGCCAATGGTCTGTGCCGGTGGTTTCGGTGAATGCCGACGGAACCGCCACCATTCCCGCCCCGGCCTTGGCCAACGCCCGGTAAAGATCGGGGAAGCGCACGTCATAACAAACAGTCATTCCCAACGTCAGCCACGGCAGTTCCGCGACCACGGCCTGATTACCGGGGCGATAAATCTTGGATTCCCGGTACGGCCGGGCGTCGCCGGGATCCGCATCGAACATATGGATTTTGTCGTAACGGCCGGCCACCGACCCGTCGTCGGCGATCAACAGTGACCGATTCGCAAGTCGGCCATCCGCCGTGGGAACGCCAATGGTTCCGGCCAGCACCCAAACCCCGGCGTCTTGCGCCGCCGACTGAAATGCCGCCAAGGCCGGGTGGGCCAATTCGGCGGCCGCCAAGTCCTTAGCCGCGCCGCCGGACTCGGGCATCAACGCGACGTTTTCCGGCAGCGCCACAAGATCGGCACCGCCAGCAGCGGCCCGGGAAATTCCCAGAACCGCAGCTTCGATGTTGTTCGCAAGATTGTTGCCGACGTTGACTTGGACGCAGGCGGCGGTGAAAGTTTGGGGGCCGGGGTTCAACCGGCTTGCAGCATTGGGTCGAGTTTTCCGGCCCGTTCAAGAGCCGCCAACTCATCGGAGCCGCCGATATGCGCGCCGCCGATGAAAATTTGCGGCACCGTGCGATAGCCGTTCGATCGCTGGACCATGGCCGCCCGGGCCTCTGGTGCGGTCGCGTCAATTTCGGTATAGGCCACGCCCTTGGACTCCAAAAGCGACTTCGCCCGCCAGCAATACCCGCAATAGTCGGTGGAATAGATTTCTACTTCAGTCATGAACTCTGTACTCCGCGGAGATTTTTTCGATTATATGGCCGCGGCGGAGGCGCGGACAACCCGCGCCAGAGTCAACACATCAACGTGAAGCGCCCAGGATTTGGCCAAGATTTTCGCGCAAGCCTCGACTGTCGCCCCGGTTGTCATCACGTCGTCGACCAGTAAAACCGACCGCCCGTCCAGTTTGCCCCGGGATTTTTCCAGCACCCGAAACGCGCCGGAAACGTTGGCGATGCGCGCGGACCGGCTGCGCCCGCCCTGGGACGGAGTGTTGCGCACACGCTCTAACAAGCCAGGCTCCCGATCCAGCCCAGACAATTTGGCGATCGCGTTCGACAACAGGGCTGACTGGTTGAACCGGCGTTTGAGCAGCCGCACCCGGTGCAGCGGAACAGGCACGACCAAGTCCGTTGCCGCCACCAAATCCTGGCCAGACCGGGACATCCATTTTGCAAACGTTGGCGCGGCATCAGTTCGGTCAGCGTGCTTGAACCGCAAGATCAGATCGCGGGAATTGGCGTTGTAAACCATCACCGATCGGGCCCAGCGGTATGCCGGGTTTTCCGCCGCACAAGCCCCACACAGCGCGCCGTCACCTTGGTCGAATTCAAACGGCAGCCCGCAGGTAGCGCACATGGGCCGGTCAATAAAGCGCACGTGGCTCCAGCAATCCGGGCACAGCTTGCCTTGACCATCCACCGGTGCTTCGCAGGAAATGCACCGGGGCGGCAGCACGCTATCCAGCAGCCGCGCCGTCGCCGAGCGCAGCGATAGGCCAATGGTTCCGGCCAAAGTCATCTAGACATCAGAGGCGCTACGTTTCGGGTTGTCAATTTTGCCGGCGATGTGTGCAGAGTCAGCGATGGAGTCTCAAGCGCCTTTTGACCGTCGGGCGGTGCGCGCCCACCGGGACCGGGCCGCTGGCACCATCGACGCCGCGGGCTTCCTGGTGACCGCGGCCGCCGCCGGGATGGCCGACCGCCTGGACGATATTGCCCGTCAATTTCCCCGGGCTTTGGATTTGGGATGTGGCGGTGGTGCGGCGGCCAAAGCAATCGATGGCCACGGCGGGATTGAGTCCTGGGTCCATGCGGATTTTTCAACGGCGATGGCGCGGGCCACCCGGGAGGCGCTCGGAGGGCGGGACAACACTGCGTTGGCGAGTGTGGTGACGGCGGACGAAGAGGCGTTGCCGTTTGCCCCCGGCGCTTTTGATGTCATCGTCAGTGTCCTGACGTTGCATTGGGTCAATGATCTGCCAGGGGCGTTGGTTCAGGCCCGGCGATGCTTGGCCGCGGACGGCCTATTTCTGGCTGCCCTGCTCGGTGGCGACACGCTGTTTGAGCTGCGCGACGCCTTGGCGGAGGCGGAACAGGAGGTTGAGGGCGGCGTCAGCCCCCGGACATCGCCCTTTCTGGACGTACGCGATGCCGGCGATTTGCTAGCCCGGGCCGGTTTCGACATGGCGGTGGCCGATGCGGACACTACCGTTGTCTCATACCCGGATCTCCTGGCGTTAATGGCCGATCTGCGGGCAATGGCGGAAACCAACGCAGTCCGCGCTCGACGCAAGACATTCACCCGCCGGGCGACATTATTGCGGGCCGCTGAGATTTATTTTGAAACCCACGGCGATGCCCAAGGCCGCATTCCCGCGACGTTCCAGGTCATCACCATGACCGGGTGGGCGCCGTTAAAGTCGGCACCGGACGACGCCTAGGAACCGAAAAATTCCACGCCATTAACAGTTCGTTTGCACCGCGCGTGGTTTCCTCGGCTTAGGGGGAAGCGGCAATAATCAGACGGAATCCATTTCAGGCAACTGCTTTTTTGCTGGCGATTGCGGCCGCGCTGATGTCAATTTCGGTGTCAGCGGCGGCGGACCCTGTCGCTGGTGAAGGAATCATGGTCCAAATTTGCGGGTCGTGCCACAGCGCCGCCGGTGTACCCGGCAAACGCGGTGCCGGAGTGGTGAACGGCGTTTCCGGGTTTGGCCAAATCAGCAAGATTGCCGCCAGAACGGGAGACGTGATCGGCACGTTGATCCAATACCGCCACCTGCCTGTCCCGGGATTGGCGTTGAGCGGCAAAGACATGGCGAATGTGATCGACTACCTGAAATCGATCGCCCCGGGCAGATAACAAGAATTTTGCTTGCGGGCAGGTGGGTTTACGGCCCTTGTGACCGGCCACAAATTTCCAATTGGTGGGCCCAGCCATTTATGCCGCACCTTCAAACCAAATGGCCGTCCGTGGCGCTGCTGGCGGTGTGCGAGGTGTTCGCCCTGGCCTTGTGGTTCTCCGCCACCGCTGTGATCCCGGCCCTGCGGGCTGAATTCGCCCTGAGCGATTTCCAGGCCTCGATGTTCTCCAGCGCCGTCGCGGTGGGGTTTGTCACCGGCACCCTGATCAGCGGGGTATTGGGCCTAGCCGACCGCATCGACCCCCGTCGTCTGTTCATGATTGCCGCCCTGGTGGCCGCCACATCCAATGCCCTGGTGATGGCGTTTCCGCCGGGTTCCGCCGGGGTAATTGGCATGCGCTTCGTCACTGGGCTTTGCATGGCCGGGCTTTACCCCGTGGGCATGAAGATCGCGGCGACCTGGGCAAAGGGCGACACCGGCCTGCTGGTGGGCTTGCTGGTGGGGGCCCTGACATTGGGGTCAGCCGCCCCGCATTTGTTCAACGCCGCCGGCGGCATCGATTGGCGGTTCACGCTGGTGGTCGCCTCTGTCTTGGCAGCGGGATCGGGGTTATTGATCGGCTTTGTCGGCCTGGGCCCGAATGTGGCCAATGCTCCGCGCTTCAATCCCCGGGCCGTGCTCCAAGCCTGGTCCAACAAGCCCTTGCGGTTGGCGAACCTGGGATACTTCGGCCACATGTGGGAGCTGTATGCCATGTGAGCGTGGGTCGGTGTGTTCTTCCACGCCAGCTTCCAGCAAGCCATCGACGATCTGTCCGAAGCCGCTCTGTTGGCCAACTTCGCCACATTTGCCGTGGTCGGCGCCGGCGCAATCGGCAGCCTGGGCGCTGGGATGCTGGCCGACCGCCTGGGCCGGACCACCATCACCATGACCGCCATGGCCATTTCCGGCACCTGCGCCGCCGGCATCGGCCTGTTGTTCGGGGGAGCGCCCTGGGCATTGGTCGGCCTTGCCGTCGTTTGGGGCATCGCCATTGTCGCCGACTCGGCGCAATTTTCGGCCAGCGTCATCGAACTGTCTGAACCTAAATGGGTGGGCACCATGCTGACGGTGCAAACCAGCGTCGGGTTCCTGATCACCTTGGTGACCATTCACCTGATCCCGGTGTTTGTGGATGCGCTCACCTGGCGCTGGGCCTTCGCACCTCTGGCCATCGGCCCGGCGTTGGGCATCTTGTCCATGGCCCGGCTGCGCGCCCACCCGGAGGCAATCCGCCTGGCCGGCGGCAATCGCTGAGCTAGGCCGCGGGTTGCCGTTCTAACGGGTCAGCGCCGAAGTCGTTGGAGCCGTGGGTGCCGTCAAAAAGACCGACGTCTAGGACCTACCAAACCCAGCCGATCACCGGGACCAAGGCGACCCACATCCACGACCCCGATTTGTTGCGGTCATGAAGGCGTTTGACACTGACGGCGACAACCGGCCACGCGATCAGAAAAAAGTAGAAGACAATGCCTCCGTCCACGGCTCGCGGGCCCCCAGCGCCAAAATCTACGCTTTCACCAACGAATTGAATGTACAGAGCGATGAGGGTGCCCACGCCAAAAGGCAGAAAACACCGGCGCCACAGCGCCCGGCGCGAAACTCTCCCCTCGAAGAAAAAAAGGAAATCGAAGAAGTTCATGGTTGAGTCCATCGGAAAGCCGGAGTGTCGTTTAAAGAGGTGCTTCGCAATTACGATAATGGGCGGTCCAGAGCGAAGTTTGACCGCCTACAAAAGTGCCCGCACGGCCGCCACCAAGGGCTCGTCCGCCGGCGGCATGGGGCGCTTGCCGAGTTCGTCCGCATCCACCCAGGCGATGGGTTGATCCTCGGCCGCCACCGGTTTGCCGCTCCAATCCCAGCAGGCGAAGAGCGGCATAAGCAAATGAAAATCCGGGTACGGGTAGGAGGCAAAGCTCAGGGGCACCAAATCTTTTGGCTCCACCAGGATCGCCAGTTCCTCCATGAGTTCACGGCACAATGCGGCTTCCGGCGTCTCGCCATCCGTAATCTTGCCGCCGGGAAATTCCCACAAGCCGCCCATGTGCTTGTCCGCGGGGCGCTGGGTCAGCAGGACCCGGCCACCACCCTCACGACCAGAGCCGTCGATCAGCGCCGCCGCCGTCACCATCAAAATGTTCACACTTCGTCCTTTCGGGCGCGCCGAAATCGGCGAACTTTTCGCCGACCGCCCCGGTGTTCCAAGGTCACTTCGAAGGTTTCGCCCTCGATAAATCCCGCCTTTTCCAGTACCCGGGCGGAAGCTGGATTTTCGATGAACACACCGGCTTTGATTTCGGCCACCGCCAAGACATCCAGGGCGAATTCGGCGACGGCGGTCACTGCCTCGGTGGCATAGCCCTGGCCCCAATGGTCCTTGCCGAACCAAAAACCCAAATCGTGGATGCCGGTGCCGCCAACGCCAACGACGCCCACAATCACATCGTCTGACCTGCGTTCCACAACCCACCGAGCGGCCGTTTTCATGTCCGACATTTCATCCACGAATTTTTCGGCGTACGCCGGATCATAAGGGTGGGGAACCGACGCGGTTTGTTTCGCCACCTCCCAATCGGCGGCCATTGCCGAAATTGCCCCGGCGTCATCGGGTTGGGGCGGCCTTATTCGCAAACGCAGAGTTTCAATAACCGCGCCCCCCGCAGGGGTCACGACCGGTAATCGGCATTGATGCGGATGTATTCGTGGGTCAAGTCACAGGTCCACACGGTGAATTTGCCCCGGCCGATCCCAACATCGACCGTAATCGAAACCTCGTCGCCGGCCATGTAGCCCGCCACTTGCGCCTCGTTGTAGTCCGCGGCCACCACACCCTTTTTGGCCACGGGAAAATCCCCGATCACGATGCCGATGCGGTCGCGGTCGGCCTTTTCTCCGGCTTTGCCCACCGCCATGACAATGCGCCCCCAATTGGGGTCCGCTCCGGCGACCATGGTCTTCACCAGTGGCGAATTGGCAATCGAAAAGCCGATGGCCTTGGCGGCCTTGGCGGACTCGGCCCCCGTAACATTGACGGTGAGTAATTTTGACGCGCCTTCGCCGTCCCGGACAATCTGGTGGGCCAGGCTCAACAACACTTCGTTGAACTTGAACTTGAAATCTTTGAGGTGGGCATCACCGACGCTTGCGACCCGCTTGTGCCGGGCGCCCGTGCCCGTGGCGAACGCAAGGACGGTGTCTGACGTTGAGGTATCGGAATCCACGGTGATGGCATTGAACGATTTGTTGGCGCCCGTCCGCACCAGGGTCTGCAGCACGGATGCGGGGATTTTGGCATCGGTGAAAATGAAGGCCAGCATGGTGCCCATGTCCGGCGCGATCATGCCGGAGCCCTTGGCGATGCCGTTGATTGTGACCGCCACGCCGCCGATTGTGGCGGTCCTGGTCGCGCCCTTTGGGTAGGTGTCGGTGGTGCGGATCGCTTGGGCTGCCTTTTTCCAGCCGCCCGGAGCAACCTTGGCGCCGAGAGAGTCCATGACGCCGACAAACTTTTGCCACGGCAAGGGCTCGCCGATGACGCCCGTGGAGGCGGCGAACACTTGGCCCACGGGACAGCCCAGGGCCCCTGCCGCAGCTCCGGTTGTCATGCGGACGGCGTGTTCCCCTTCGTGCCCGGAAAACGCGTTGGCGTTGCCGGAATTGACCACCAGCCCCCGGGCTTTGCCCGCACGGATGTGATCCCGGCACCACAACACCGGGGCCGACGCGGTCTTGGACTTGGTGAAAACCCCAGCCGCGGCGGTGTCTTTTGCCAGGCGCACTAGCAGCACGTCGGGGCGCCCTGAATAGCGAATTCCCGCCGCCTGGGCGGCAAGGTCGACCCCCGGAATTTCCGCCATTCGCGGGAACCGCTTTGGCGCCAGGGGCGAGAGTTGACTATCCGGTGACATGCCTGAACTCCGACGGGACGACGACGCCCTTCTACCCCTCCACAACATCGTGAGCAAGATGGCGCCTGGCCCCGCGTTGACAGGACCGCACACGGCGCTTATCTGTCATAAGACCCCGCACCCCGCCCACAAATAAAGCTAGTCTTTCGCCTATGTTCGGCGCCATCGCCAAGAATTTGTTCGGAACCGCGAACGAGCGGATCCTAAAGAGTTTCCAGCCCGCCGTTGAGAAAATCAACGAAATGGAAAAGGACCTGGAGCCGCTGTCGGATCACGACTTGGTGGGCCGCACCGGTCTGTTCCGCGAACGCCTGGAAAACGGCGAGCCTCTGGACGATCTACTGCCGGAGGCGTTTGCCACCGTCCGCGAGGCCGCCAAACGCACCCTGGGCCAGCGCCATTTCGACGTACAGTTGGTCGGCGGCATGGTTTTGCACCAGGGCAAAATCGCTGAAATGAAAACCGGCGAGGGTAAGACCCTTGTCGCCACCTTGGCGGCGTATTTGAACGCCCTGCCCGGCAAGGGCACCCACATCATCACGGTTAACGATTACCTGGCCAAGCGCGATTCCGAATGGATGGGTCAAGTCTACCAAAAGCTCGGCCTGGACGTCGGCGTCATTATCCATGGCCTGGACGATCCCCAGCGCCGCCAGGCGTATGGCGCCGACGTCACTTATGGCACCAACAACGAATTCGGTTTCGATTACCTGCGCGACAATATGAAGTTCCTGTTGGACACGATGGTCCAGCGCGAACACCACTTTGCCATCGTCGACGAGGTGGACAGCATTTTGATCGACGAGGCGCGCACGCCCTTGATTATTTCCGGTCCCGCCGAGGATTCGTCGGATCTGTACCGGTCCGTGGACAAGATCATTCCCAACTTGGTGGACAGCGATTTCGAGATCGACGAAAAGGCCCGGGCGGTTTCTCTGGAGGACCAGGGAGTCGAGCACGCCGAAGAATTGTTGCGGGCGGCGGGGATCATGGAAGCCGGCACCCTGTACGACATCGAAAACGTGGCGCTGTTGCACCACATGAACCAGGCCTTGCGCGCCCACAAGCTATTCCTGCGCGACACCCAATATGTGGTCAAAGACGACAAGGTGGTGATCGTCGATGAATTCACCGGACGGATGATGGAGGGCCGGCGATTTTCGGAGGGCCAGCACCAAGCGTTGGAAGCCAAGGAAGGTGTCACCATCCAGCCGGAAAACCAAACCCTGGCGTCGATCACCTTCCAGAATTATTTCCGTCTATACGACAAGCTTTCGGGAATGACGGGTACCGCGCTGACGGAGGCCGAGGAGTTCGCATCAATCTACAAGTTGGAGGTGATTGAGGTCGCCACCAACGTGGATATCATTCGCGAAGACAATGACGATGAGGTGTATCGCACGGCACAAGAAAAATACGCGTCGATCGTGACGCTGATCGAGGAATGCCGCGAACGCACACAACCGATTTTGGTGGGCACCGTGTCCATCGAAAAATCGGAAGTGATCGCCGACCTTTTGAAGAAGAAGAAAATTCCTCATCAGGTTCTGAACGCCCGGCACCACGACCAGGAAGCCCACATTATTGCCATGGCCGGGAAACCCGGCGCCGTCACCGTTGCCACCAACATGGCTGGACGCGGCACAGACATTCAGCTTGGCGGCAATCTCGACGTCACGATCCAACAACAGGTGCCCAGCGACGGCGGCGACCGCGACGAACAGATCGCAAAAATTACCGCCGAGATCGATGCCGAAAAGGCGAAGGTCATCGCCGCTGGCGGCCTGTACATCATCGGTACCGAACGCCACGAAAGTCGCCGCATCGACAACCAATTGCGGGGCCGGTCCGGGCGCCAAGGCGACCCCGGCACTTCGACATTTTTCTTGAGCTTGGAAGACGATTTAATGCGGATCTTTGGCTCCGAACGCATGGATTCAATGTTGCGCAAACTGGGCCTGAAAGAGGGCGAAGCCATTATTCATCCGTGGGTGAACAAAGCCCTGGAAAAAGCCCAGCAAAAAGTCGAAGCCAGAAATTTTGAAATCCGCAAAAATTTGCTGAAATACGACGACGTGATGAACGACCAGCGCAAAGTCGTGTACGAGCAACGCAAGGATTTAATGCGCGCCGACGACGTCTCCGACACGGTCGCCGACATGCGCACCGAAACCGTCGAAGGCTTGGTCGCCAACGCAATCCCTGAAAATTCGCACCAAGAGGAATGGGATATCGCGGGCCTTTCCACCGGCATCGAGCAGACGTTCGGGTTCAACCCGGACATCGCCGCCTGGGCCAACGAAGAAGGCGTTGGCAAGACCGAAATGACCGAACGATTGATTCAGGCCTGCAACAATCGCATGGCCGAAAAAGTTGCTAACTATGGGCCCGACCTGTGGCGCATGGTCGAAAAGAATTTGTTGCTCCAGGTTTTGGATCAACATTGGAAAGAGCATTTGTTCAAACTTGACCACTTGAAACAGGGCATCGGCCTGCGCGCGTACGGCCAACGCGACCCCTTGAACGAATACAAGGGCGAGGCGTTCGAGATGTTCACATCGATGCTGGCGATCCTGCGCACAGCCGTGACGTCCTTGTTGGCCAAAGTCGAATTGAAATTGGACAGGCAACCGGAGCAGCGGTCGTTTCAGACCCAGCAGACGCGCATGGGCGCACCCACCGGCGAAAACGAAATCCAGCCCGAACTGGAGCCGGTAGGCGCCATCGGTGGTCCAGCCGCAAACCTCGACCAATCCACCTGGGGCAAGGTTGCCCGTAACGCGCCCTGCCCGTGCGGATCCGGCCGCAAGTACAAACACTGTCACGGCGCCCACTAGAGCACCGTCCGACTGGGGTGGTATGATCCCGCCCACGGCGATCCGTGTCGGTGCGGATGCATTTCGGTGGCGGACACTTTGGCGCTTGAATCCAACACCAGGATAGGGTCTAGGCAAAAGGCAGCCGCCAACGCTGCGGTCCTGGCCACCGTCTTGGGCGGTGTGCTGTCCGGCGGCATGATCGCCCAAGCCAAAGCCCAAGCCTTGCCGGTCGCCGGGTTCGCCCCCACCGACATCGAAGCCATTCTTGGCGCTTGGCCCTTTGACGGTCCGGAATTTTCAGCAACGTCCCTTGGCGGCGGCGGCGGCACGGCCGAGGCCTTACTGAAAGAGCTGATCACCGCCATCCGATCCGATCCCCGCTTTGTCCCGGTTCTGCGACCCGGGGATATCGCCCAAGACGCGGTCCTGCGCCCGCCGCCTGATTCGATTCTGTGGCCAAGCGACGCCCAAGCCGATGCCGCCGAAGTGCCGCCGCCATTGGGCGACCCAGGCGCGTGGATTTTGGATAACCGATTGCAAGCCTGGCTTCATCGCAGCAATGCCCTGATGCTGGCGGCGGTCGGCCCGGCGGCGCTGGAACAGGCCGGTGTCGGCTACTCGTTCGTTTCGCCCGCATTGTCCCCGGCGATCGCCAATGACTCCCAAACATTGGCGTTCAGTTCCGCCCGGGGTCTAGTCACGGCGATGGAGGCCTTGGCGAGCGGCTGCGTTCCCGGTCCAGATTGTACCGCTATCAACCGGGCCTTGGTTTGGGCGGGCCGGGATTTCGGCCCCGCGGAAACCCCAATTCAGGTCAAGATTGGCCAGGCGTTGATCGATGCCGCATCGGTCGGCGGGTTCGCCGAAACCCCGGCCCAGCGCTTGGCGATGATGACCGCACGCGCGGGTCAACGGCGCCAATTAAAAGTGACGCTCGCCGCCGCGGCCGGCGGGACGCAAACCCCGGGGCTGTACCGCATCGAGCCGGTGGAAGCCTTGCCCTGGGAAATCGCCACCGTCCTTGGTGCGGCGGTTCTTGAAATGCGCAAGCTGGAAAGGGCAGGTCCGGTGTGGCCGGTTACCTTTGACGGGACCGCGGCTCAGGCATTGAAGGAAGCCGATTTTCGCTATCAGAATTTTGATCTTTCCGCCGTCGCCGTGACCAGGTACCAACGGGCGTTTTCCGGAGCGATGGATCTGAGCGCGATCCTGACTTTTGTTGATGGCGGGGGCCGCCGGGGGATCGCCTCCGCTGTTCTGTCCTTTCTGATTTCCGGGGACGGCATCCAAGTCCAGTCCGCTGATCTGGTATTGATGGCGGCCCCGGAAACCCGGGTTCGGCTGGTGATCGCGCCAGCTGGGCTATCCGCAAGCGCAAATTTTTCAGGGATGTTGAACGCAGCGGTGGAGCACGAGGTCACGCCAAAAACCGCTGGTTCGTTCCTTCAGAATTTCGAGATATCAGCGTTTTTTCTGGATCGCCTGCCCCCCGATGGCCAGGTTCAAATTCGATTGGCTGCGGACCAGGGCGGCCCAGTTGGGTTTGGCGTTGGCGGAGCGTCGGATTTTGACGGATGGCGGGTGGCGCGAATGGACGGCGCTTTCGCTCTGAATGGCCCGTCGGAATTTTTCATCAAGGCGGTGGTCCAACCCGGTGGCCCGGTCCCAGGGTTTGATCGCGGCCCCGAAGTTGCCGGTGAGGTGTCTTCGCTCGGCGCCAAGCGCGAATTCTTGACGACAGGGCCAACGCCCCCCAACGAAGACAAAACCTTCCCCAACTTGGCCGCTGGCGAATGACCCCCTTACGCCCGTTCCCAATATTGCTGGCTGCCATATTCGTCGTGGTGGCGGCGGGCTGCGCCCAGGTGCCGGTGGCGGAGGTGCCCTTGGCCCGCTACGACCTGCCGACGCCCTTGGCGACCACCCAGATCAATTTGCCCATCGACGCGGTTCGCGTTGCGGCGGCCATCGTCGACCGCTTGGACGGCGGCACCGGCGCGGCGGCGGGGGTGACGTTCACCCCTGATGCGGGCCAGGCAGTGGACGGCTCGAACATCGGTCTGGCCGGTTTCGACTGGCGCAATACGGTGCTGCATCAATACACCGCGCAGATCGACACGCCGCAAGACCGGGTGGCTGCCGGGGAGTTGCGGTTTGACGATTCCCAGGGCCGCCGGGCGGCGATTTTTTTCACGGTGGAATACACGACGATTGAACCGATAGAGGTTCGCCAAATAGCCCTCTTGCCAGCGTTTGCCCTTGATCCCGCCCCGGTCCTTTACGTCGCCCCGGCAGAGGCGTTCGGCCAAATTGATGCAGCCGATTTGGTCTCCCAGGGCGCGCTGCTGGCCGCGGTGGCCAAAGCCGCGGTGCCATGGCGGACGGCGCCACCACCAGGCGATCGGGACTACTTGATTTTTGTTTTCCTAATGGATCAGGTTTCAGATTCGGCTGAGTTCTCGATTGGCGTTTCGTCATCGCCAGGTGGCCCGGTCTATGGCGGCGGCGTCCGCTACCTGGTCGACGGCGGATGGCGCGCGGCGGTTCTACCGGGGCGTTTTTCATTTGGCGAAGGCGCACCCTATGTGATCGCCGCGTTCCGTCCAGGAAGCGAGGTCGGGGTCCAAGCAGGGCGGCCCAGAACGATCGGCAGCTTCCCGCTCGATGCCGCGGTCGCCTTGGCTGCCGGCGCAAATCTGTGACCAAAATTCACCGGCGCGCACTGATGCTGTTGGCCGCATTGGTTACCGGAGCTTGCGCAAATTATGTGACGTTTGGCGGCCAAAGATATGCGAGCGCCGACGAAGGTATGGCCGCCGCGAACGCCGCGTGCGCATCCATTCTGGCGTTAATCGAGCCAATGGAAAACCCCGTGGTTTCCAGTCTCCGGCTGGTCCGCCCCACCAACCCTATTGTCGCCACCAATGGGCTTAAGAGCCGAGGCATCCCACGTGATTGGATGGTGAGCTATCTGTTGCAGACTTAGATCATCGAAATCGACTGCATTCGGGCCGCCATCGAAAAACGCAGCATCGCTGAAAAGGTGACCCGCGGCTTTTCGTCAACTGGATTGCACGAAGACCCGGCCGGCGGCATTCCCGTGGTTTACCTGTATTTGCCCAACCACGATTCAGCCCTGTGGATTTTCGCCAGCGACACAGTGCCCCGAACAGGATTGGGTTGGGATCTAAGCATCGGGGATCCGGCGCTGCGGTATATGGATTTTCTCGGAATTATCGAGCGGCTGGTCCCGCTCTAAAACTTTTTTCGGGCGTTCAGATTCACGCGCCCTCAGAAGGCGCGATCTGCACTTATTAGGAATTATCGAGCGGCTGGTCGCGCTCTAAAACTTTTTTCTGGCGTTCAGATTCACGCGCCCTCAGAAGGCGCGATCTGCACTTATTGACGATCATCTTTACGGGGCCTCAGGGGCCCCGATCTGATCTTGTTAGGCTAACCCGACCTTGCCCATTTCCAGGAATTTTTCCCGGCGCATGGCGCGGAAGTCGGCGTCGGGGGTTTCTTCAAGCTCCGTCAACGCCACGGCCACCGCCAGGCCGACCCGTTGGACCGTTTCCTTTGGCTGGCGCTGGGCACCGCCGGTGGGCTCGATTATTATTTGGTCGATGACTTTCAATTCCAACAGGTCTTGGGCGGTGAACTTCAAGGCATCGGCGGCGGTTTCCGCTTTTTCCGACGACCGCCAAAGAATTGCCGCGCAGCCCTCCGGCGAAATCACCGAATACACCGAATGCTCCAACATCAGAATTTTGTTGGCAATGGCAAGCGCCACGGCGCCGCCCGATCCGCCTTCGCCGACAACGACCGAAATGACGGGCACGGTCACGTCCAAGCCGGTTTCGATGGCCCGGGCGATGGCTTCCGCTTGGCCGCGCTGTTCGGCCTGAACACCTGGGTAGGCGCCTTGGGTATCGACCAAGGTGATAATCGGCATCGAAAAATGGTTCGCCATTTCCATCAGCCGCACCGCCTTACGATAGCCTTCAGGGTGGGCCATGCCAAAATTGTGGGCGACACGGCCTTCAGTGCCGCTGCCCTTTTCATGGCCGATGACCATCACCGAGCGCCCGCGAAAACGCCCGGGGCCGCCGACCACCGCGCGATCATCGCCATAGGTTCTGTCCCCGGCCAGGGGGGAGAAATCTTCGATCAGATCTGTGACGTAGTTGGAAAAATGGGGCCGGTCCAAATGCCTGGCCACCATGGTTTTTTGCCAGGGGCTAAGGGTGGAATAGGTTTCTTCCAGCAGTTTGTCGGCCCGGGCTTGGAGCTTGGTGACTTCTTCCGCGATGTCCATGTCGCCGTCGTCCACCATGTGGCGGAGTTCTTTGATTTTGCCTTCCAGTTCGGCGACCGGTTTTTCGAATTCCAGAAATGATTCCATAAACACCAAATAGGTTGCGGGGGCGGGATTTTCTAGTCCGGGTTGGCGACTTTACCGATTTGAGCGCGCCTTGGTTTTGGACTTTTTGGGCTTTGGCTTGGTGGCGCTGGCAATCAGCTTGGCCTTGGCCACCAGAACCTCTGCTTGGCGCACCGATGCCGCGTCGATCATGCGGCCATCCAGGGCCACGGCGCCCAAGCCTTGGGCCTGGGCCACTTTCATGGCTTTCAGAATTTTCCTGGCCCGCGAGATTTCGGCCTTTGGTGGATCAAAGACCTCGGTCGCCAGCGCGATTTGGCCGGGGTGGATGGCCCATTTGCCTTCGCACCCCAAAACCGCCGCCCGTCTTGCCTGGGCCCGAAACCCGTCGGCATCGCCGATATTGCCAAACGGTCCGTCGATGGCGCGCAGCCCGTTGGCCCGGGCCGCCACCACCATGCGGGCGACCGCGTAATGCCACATGTCGCCCCAGTGCTCTTGCCGGCCGCCGGACTTGTCCGGGTCGGTCAGCACCAAATAATCGGGATTGGGGCCGCCGATCGCGGTGGTCCGGGCGCCCGTGGATGCGGCGTAATCGGCGACGCCAAAATGCAGAGATTCGATGCGTGGGCTGGCCGCGGCAATGGCGTCAATGTTGGCCATGCCCATGGCGGATTCGATAATCAACTCGAAGCCGATGCGCTTTTTCCGGCCGATGGCGTCTTCCACCTGGGTGACCAGCATATCCACGGCGTAAACATCGGCGGCGGTCCCCACCTTGGGGATCATGATTAGATCCAGACGGTCACCGCCTTGTTCGATGACGTCGACAACGTCCCGGTACATAAAATGGGTGTCCAGGCCATTGATGCGCACTGAGATCGCGGATTGACCCCAATTCAAGGTATTGAGCGCCTTGATGATGTTTTTTCGGGCGCGGGGTTTGTCGTCGGGGGCGACCGAGTCTTCCAGGTCCAGAAAAATCACATCGGCGCCGCGGCTGGCCGCCTTTTCAAGAAATTTTGCCGAGGAGCCAGGAACCGCCAATTCGGAGCGATTAATGCGGGCAGGCGCTTGGGTGATCTGCGTGAACGTCATGGGGCCCCATAAAAGCATTGAAATGCGGGGCGCGTTCGGCCCCGCTTGGGTCGGGAAGCTAGAGCACAATCACGTCAGATGGAACTGTTTGATGGGGTATTTTGGCGCGCTGTTTCACTTTGCCAGGGGATGGTGCCGCAAGAGCGCATGAAGGCGTTCTTCCAGGACATGGGTGTAAATCTGCGTGGTCGTGATGTCGGCATGGCCCAGCATCTGTTGCACCGCCCGCAGATCGGCGCCTCCGGCCAGCAAATGGCTGGCAAAGGCATGGCGCAGGACGTGAGGCGAAATCCCTTTTGGCTCCAGGCCGGCCGCCAGCGCCAGGTCTTTGAGCATTTGGGCGAAGCGCCGGGCCGTGAGATGACCGCCTTTGGCCCGGGAAGGAAATAGCCACGGGGATGGCGGATCTTGGGCGGGTTCCGCCGCCACATGGTCGTGGACGGCCTGCACCGCCGCCGTGTTCAGCGGCACCAATCGTTCGCGCCCACCCTTGCCGCGCACGGTCAGAAATCGGGGGTCACCCCGCAGCGCGGCCCGGGGCAGCGAAACCAGCTCGGACACCCGCAAGCCTGTGGCGTACACAAGCTCCAGCAGCGCCACCAGCCGCGCGGCGTTTTTGGTTTTGCCGGCGCGCGCGGTGTCGAGCAACAAATCGACCTCGGCCTCGCTCAGCACCCGGGGCAAGGTCCGCTCTGCCCGGGCGCCCTGGATCACCGCAGTCGGGTCATCGGAACGAATGCCATCGGCAAACAGGAATTGAAAAAACTGGCGCAAGCATGAAAGCCGCCTCGCCGCGGTTGATCGCGAAAGACCCCGGGCGTTGAGCGCCGAGAGGTAGCCGCGGATTTGGTCGTCGGAGGCGGATACCGGTGCCGCGTCCAATTTGGCGGTAAAGGCCGCGAAATCGGCCAAGTCCCGCTGATACCCGCGCAAGGTGGCGGTAGCGGCGCCGCGTTCGGCGGCCATCATTTCCAAAAACGCGTCGATATGGCGGCCGTCACCGGCCCCTTTGATCGCGGCCCTATCCGGCGCGGGCGCCAGGGCTACAATCCCCTGCCCAGGGCTGCTTCCAGGGCAATGGCCCGGGCTTCTTGGGTCAGCCCCACCCGCAACAGCGCCGTAATCACATCGAACAGCGTGGCAGGATCGGTGCCTTCGGTCCCCGCATCCCCTAACGCCAGCAGCGCCAGCAGCACGGTTTCGCCCTTGCGCCCGGCCTCGGAGGCTTCGTCCAGTGCCCGGCGCACCGCCGGCGACGGCATGTAGCCATCCACGGTCAAGGGCTGGGCGAACAACGGATCCCAGGCCGCGTCCGGCACCGGGCTGCCCAGGGCGCCGTACAGCGTGAACAGCAACGCCAATTGATCCAACGATTCCGGGTCACTATCCCCAACCAGCTGCTGCCACCAATTTTGCGCCCGGTCCGCGTCGCGCATGAACGCGCCCTCGGGGTCGGCTATTTGCATCAACGGCCACAGGCCATCGGCCACCACGCTGGCGGCCTCGTTGCCATCCGCCGCTTCGGTCAACGCCAAATCGAGCCAATCCCAAGCGGACGCGGGATCACCCGCCGCCAGCAGCGCCCGGGCCGCGTCCCCGGCCACCCAAACGACCTCGGGCGCCGCCTTCATGGTCCGGGTGGCCTCTAAATTGACCCGGGCCGCCGTGCCAAAGCCGCCGCTTTCACGCGCCAGGGACCACGTGGACTGCAGGGCCGCCGCCCGGGCAATCGTGGCCGTCGAAATCTTCGCCACCTGGAACAACAGTGCGTTCACCCGTGGTCCCGATTGGCCCTGGGCCCGCTGCACGGCGTTGCGCAATTCCACCGGCGTAAACGGCACGGCCTCGTAAATTCGCGCCAGTTCGGTGGCCGTAATTGCGCCCGCCCCCTCGGCCCGCTCCGCCGCCTCCAGCCGGGTGTCGATGGTGGCGTTGGGGATCCCGGCGATCGCGGTCAGGATCGCTGGCTGGGCCCCGGCCACCGCGTCCGGCGGGACGGTCTTGCCCGCCGCCCGCATCATCGCGATGTGCAGGGGCGCGGGATCAATCAGGGTCGCCACGGTGACTTGGGCGTTGTCGCTCAAGGCACCGATCAAAGTGAAGAACGCCTCGTCGCCGACCTCGCCCTGGTCGCGCAACAATGCGAGCGCCAGTTCCACCGACGCGGTGTCATTTTCCAGAGCCCGGCAAAACGCCAAATTCTTGATCCAATAAGTCGTCGCCCCCCCGCGCACCATATTGGCGATTTTTTCACAGGCCCCGGCATTATTGCCCGCCAGCAAAAGGCCATCGACTTCGGCCCTGGCGAAAGCGGGATCATCAAGGGATGCCGCCGCCAGCCGCAGCAGCTCGTTAACATCGGCAACCCTGCCCCCGGCCATCAGGCGTTCGACCCTTAAGCCCAACAGACTGGGCGCTTGTGCTTCGCCCACGGGAACCTCGGCGGTGCTCAACAGCAGCCTGCGCGCCAGGTCTTGCATCGCTGGCGACAGGGTGCCCATGGGCAAGCGCGGCAACAGACGTTCAATGCGGGCACGGTTCGACCCCGCCCACATGGCAGTGCCGAATCCACCCTGGGATTCGTCCAGCAGTCCCACCACCGATGGGTCAACGTCGGCGAGCTCACCCAGAACCACCACGCCCACGCCCGGGGCTGGGGTCGGCGGAGGCGGCGGGGCAGGTGCGGGGATCAGCGGCTCGGGTGCTGCAAAACCCGGGCCCGGAAGCACCGGTTCGGGAAACGCCGACGCCGGTGCATTGGGGTCAGCGATCCCATCGGGTGTCAAATCTTGGCCAGGAACCAACGGCGCTGGCGCCCCCAAATCCGCAGCCGGTTCCGCCGGCTCTTCGACCGGAACCAATTGCACCGGCGGCCCGACCTGGGCCGCGGCGGGAAAATTCCAGCCCAGAATGGCCACACAAGTCGCGAACATGGCGAGGGGCTTTTGCATGTCCAAGCTCATCGGTGCTTAAGGGAAGCGGTCGTTCGAAAGAACCTTTTCTACTTGCTCTAGAGGCGGAGGAATATCCCAAGTGGCCAGAAAGATTGCGCCACCGGCAATGGCCAGAAGCAGGATGATAACGAGTAGATAAGGAAGTCTCGGCACAGGCTAATCTTGGTTTAGGGGTGCCGGAATCCTCTGCGGTTCAGCGTTGGGAACCCTGGCTCGATGAATTATGATAGTCTCAGATTATGGCAAAGATGCGACAAACTTTCGATACCCAATGCCGTGGCGTCGGCGACAAAGAGCCTGGCAGGTCAGCGACGAGGAATGGCGGGCAACCAATGGCGCCGGGGGACCGGCCTAAGATCAGAGGTCGCATATGAGCCGCAAAACCCAGTCTGGCCCGCGCAGCACAGTTGTTTTGGTCGGCCTGATGGGGTCTGGCAAAACCAGCATTGGGCGGCGGCTGGCGGCACGACTGGGTATCCAGTTCATTGATGCGGATACGGAGATTGAGGCGGCGGCGGGCAGCTCGATCCATGACATTTTTGAACTGCACGGCGAACAAGCGTTCCGCGACGGCGAACGCCGGGTCATCGCCCGGCTTTTGGACGGCCCGGTCCATGTGCTTGCCACCGGCGGCGGCGCTTATATGACCGGGGAACCCCGGCAGCGCATTTCTGACTCCGCAGTCTCGGTGTGGCTGCGTGCCAGTCTGGATACCCTGGTCAAACGCGTCGAGCGCAGCCGTACCAGACGGCCGTTGTTGGAAACCGGCGACCCCCGGGAGATTTTGTCGGCGTTGGTCGACGAACGCTATCCAGTCTATGGCGAGGCCGACATTATTGTCGAAACCGGCGAAGGCCCCCACGAGCCGGTGGTGGAAACTATCGTTCAGGAATTGCGGTCTTTTTGGCGGTCGTCGGACGGCGAGTCCGAAGCAGCGGCCGCGTCTGATCAGGGGACTGAATGAGCGAATTCGGCCGTGTCGCCGTTCCGCTTGACTCCCGTTCGTACGACATCGTCGTCGGCAACGGCCTGTTGGTGGGCGCCGCCAAGCTGTTGACTGAAGTCATCGCCCGGCCCCGAATCGCGGTGGTGACG
>JAKZSO010000181.1:0-7745 GCA_047517625.1 Alphaproteobacteria bacterium | reverse complement strand
AGCCACCCGCCCAGGAACAAGATCACGGTCAGACCGCTCATCAGGATCAGGTTGGCGTTCTCGCCCATAAACAGCAGGCCAAAAGTCATGGCCGAATATTCAACCTGATACCCCGCCACCAATTCCGATTCCGCCTCGGGCAAATCAAAGGGCACGCGGTTGGTCTCGGCCAAAGCCGAGATGAAAAACACCACCGCCATTGGCAACAGCGGGATGACGAACCAGACTGTTTGCTGGGCCATAACGATGTCGGACAAGTTCAATGATCCCACAACCAGCAAAACGGTGATCAGGACAAAGCCGATGGAGACTTCGTAGGACACCATCTGCGCCGCCGAACGCAGGGCCCCCAAAAATGCGTAACGCGAATTGGAAGCCCACCCCGCCATGATGATGCCGTAAACCCCCAAAGATGAAATGGCGAATAGATACAAAATGCCGACATTGATGTTGGAGACCACTAGTCCTTCGCCGAACGGGATCACCGCCCAGGCCACCAGGGCCAGGACAAAGGTCAAAACCGGGGCAATCAAGAAGACGATTTTGTTGGCGCTGGTCGGCAGGATGGTTTCCTTGACGAACATTTTCACGGCGTCGGCGAAGGGCTGCAGCAGCCCCCAAGGCCCCACCACGTTCGGCCCCATGCGCAGGTGCATGGCCGCCATGACTTTGCGTTCAAACCAGGTGAAATAGGCCACGGCGATCAGCAGCGGCAGGACCACCACCAGCACCTGGAGCAAAATCCACAGGCCGGGGGCGAGGTAAACCGTCCAAAGTTCAGCCATCGGTGCCCGTCGCTTGTTCACCCGGGCCCAACAGTTCCAGGCTGCACTTAGCCATGGTTTCCGACGCCCGGCAGATCGCGTCGGTCATATAGAAATCGTCGATGGGGCCCTGGAACGGCGACTTGTCGACCTTGCCCGGCGTGCCGAATGCCCCCCAAGCGGCACGGGGCGTCACATCCACATCCGCGAAATGCGGCGCGGGTTGCTCCATGCGCGCCCGCAACGCCGCTAGATTATCGTAGGGCAACGCATCGCCCATCACTCCCGACAGGGCCCGTAAAATGGCCCAATCCTCCCGCGCCTCCCCCGGCGGGTAGACCGCGCGGTGGCCCACCTGCACCCGGCCTTCCGTGTTCACCCAGGTCGCCTCTTTTTCCGTGTACGCAGCGCCGGGCAGGATCACATCCGCGCCTTGAGCCCCGGCGTCCCCGTGGTGGCCTTGATAGATCACGAAGGCGCCGGCTAAATCGGCGCGCGCAATTTCGTCGGCCCCCAGCAGATAAACCACTGCGATGTCACCGGCGGCCGCGCCCGCCTTGATCCCCGCCACGTCGCGGCCACCCGCGCCCGGCACCAGCCCCAAATCCAGGCCAGCCACCCGGGCCGCCGCCGTGTGCAAAACGTTAAATCCGTTCCAATCGTCCGATACCCAGCCCCAATCCTCGGCAATCGTCCGGGCCGCGGCCAAAACCGCCGTGCCGTCCCTGCGCGCCAATGCGCCCTGGCCGACGATGATCATACCTTTGGCTGTCTTGGCCAGTGCCTTCGCCGCCTTGTGTTCGGCCATGGCGGTCAAGGCTTGTGGCCCGGCGCCAGGATTTTCGACCGGGAAGGTCAAGTCGAGTTCAGGCCCAATCGAATAGACCTTGAAGCCGCCGCGCAGAAAACGCTTGCGCAGGCGGGCGTTGATCAGTGGTGCTTCCCACCGGGGGTTCGTGCCCACCAGCAGGCATGTCTCCGCATCCTCGATCCCGGCAATGGTGGTGTTGAACAGGTACCCTGATCGCGCGCCGCCACCCAAGGCCGCGCCGTCCTGGCGGCAATCGATGTTAGGGGAGCCAAGCCCGTCGAATAAATCCTTCAGCGCCATCATGGATTCGGCGCATGCGATGTCCCCGGCGATGGCGGCAATCTTTTCGCCGCCGGCAGTTTTCAATCGCTTGGCAACCACATCAAGCGCATCGTCCCAATTTGCTGGCGCCAGCTTGCCGTCCTTGCCGCGCACATAGGGCGTATCCAGGCGGCCCAAACGGAGACCATCGTTGGCGAACCGGGTTTTGTCGGAAATCCATTCCTCGTTGATGTCTTCGTGTAACCGCGGAAGGATGCGCATTACCTCCCTGCCTCTTGCGTCGACGCGGATGTTCGATCCGACGGCGTCGTGGACGTCGATGGATTCGGTGTGCTCCAATTCCCACGAGCGGGCGGAATAGGCATAGGGCTTGGAATTCAGCGCCCCCACCGGGCAAATATCGATGATGTTGCCGGACAGTTCCGAGGTCAGGGCCTGCTCCACGAACGTGCCGATTTCCATGTCCTCGCCCCGGCCCATGACCCCCAGTTCGGCGACCCCGGCGATATCGGTGATAAATCGGATGCACCGGGTGCAATGGATGCAGCGGGTCATGTGGGTGCTGATTAGCGGCCCCAAATCCTTGTCCTGAACCGCGCGCTTGTTTTCGTCATAGCGGCTGCGGTCATGGCCGTAAGCCATGGCCTGGTCTTGCAAATCACACTCACCGCCCTGGTCACAGATGGGGCAATCCAGGGGGTGGTTGATGAGCAAAAATTCCATCACTCCGTTGCGGTCTTTTTTTACTTGCGGGGTGTTGGTGCTGATCACCTGGCCGTCGGCGGCGGGCATGGCGCACGACGCAATGGGCTTTGGCGAGCGTTCCATTTCCACCAGGCACATGCGGCAATTGCCCGCGATCTCTAGGCGGTCGTGGTAGCAAAACCGCGGGATTTCGATCCCCACCTCCTCGCACGCCTGCATGACAGTGGAACCGGGTTCCACCGTGACTTCGATGCCGTCGACTGTGAGGGTTGGCATGCGCCTACTCCGCCGCCCGTTCCGAGCCAAACTTGTTTGCCAACAGCCGTTCTTCGAGCTCGGGCCGGAAATGGCGGATCAGCCCCTGGATCGGCCACGCCGCGCCGTCCCCCAACGCGCAAATCGTGTGGCCATCGATCTGATAGGTCACGTCTAACAGCACATCGATTTCATCAACCTCCGCCGTGCCCGCCACCATGCGTTCCATGACCCGCCACATCCAGCCGGTGCCTTCCCGGCACGGGGTGCATTGGCCGCAGCTCTCGTGCATGTAGAATTTCGCCAGCCGGGCGATGGCGCGGACCAAATCCGTGGACTTGTCCATGACGATGACCGCCGCGGTGCCCAAGCCGGATTTCTCCTCTTTCAGAGCATCAAAATCCATCAGCACGGTGTCGCACACTGACTTGGGAATCAACGGCGTCGACGACCCGCCGGGGATCACCGCCAGCAAATTGTCCCAACCACCGGTGACGCCGCCGGCGTGAGTCTCGATCAACTCCCTTAACGGGATGCTCATCTCTTCTTCCACGTTGCACGGCGCATTGACGTGGCCAGAGATGCAGAAAACTTTGGTGCCGGTGTTGTTTTCCCGGCCAAATCCAGCGAACCACGCCGCGCCTCGGCGCAAGATGGTGGGGGCAACCGCAATCGTCTCCACATTGTTCACGGTGGTCGGGCAGCCCCATACACCGGAGCCAGCGGGGAACGGAGGCTTCAGCCGCGGCTGGCCTTTCTTGCCTTCCAGGCTTTCGATCAACGCCATTTCTTCGCCGCAGATATAGGCGCCTTCGCCCCGGTGCATATAGACATGGAACTCGTAGCCTGACCCGCACGAGCTTTTGCCAATGAGCCCGGCCGCGTAAGCCTCATCGATCGCCGACTGGAGCGCTTCGGCCTCGCGGAACAATTCCCCGCGAATGTAAATGTAGGCAGCCACCGCGTTCATGGCGAACCCAGCCACCAAACACCCTTCGACTAATTTGTGAGGATCGTGGCGTAACATGTCACGATCCTTACAAGTTCCTGGCTCGCCCTCGTCGGCATTGACGACCAAATACGAGGGCCTGCCATCGGATTCTTTGGGCATGAAGGACCATTTGACGCCGGCCGGGAACCCCGCCCCGCCGCGGCCGCGCAGGCCCGATGCTTTAATTTCGTCGATGATCCAATCGCCACCCTTGGCCAGGATGTCGCCGGTCTTGTCCCAATCGCCGCGTTTTTGCGCGGCCTTGAGCCCGGAATCCTGGGTGCCGTACAAGTTGGTGAAGATGCGATCTTTGTCGGCGAGCATATTGTTCAAGCCCCCTTGACCAGGGTCTTGGCTCCGGTCACCGGCGCCGATGTCTGGCGCTTGACCTGGGGCCCGGGCGCTGGGGGCTTGCCGGCCGCCAAGTCAGCCAAAATCTTGGTCATGGAAACGGCGTCCAAATCTTCGTAGTAGTCGTCGCCGATCTGGGCCACCGGAGCGTTCACGCACGCCGCCAAGCATTCCACCTCGGCCAGGGTGACGGTGCCGTCCGCCGTGGTGCCGCCGGGTTCCACCCCGAGTTTCTTTTTACAGGCGTCCAGCACGCCATCAGAGCCGCGCAGCCAGCAGGGCGTCGTAGTGCAAACCTGGACGTGGTACTTGCCCACCGGTTTCAAGTTGTACATGGAATAGAACGTGGCGACCTCGTAGACCCGGACCGGCGCCATATCCAAGACCGCGGCCACGTGGTCCATGGCGCTGGTGGACAGCCAGCCATCGTTCTGGCGTTGGGCCAAATCCAGCAGCGGCAGTACAGCGCTGGCCTGGCGGCCCTTGGGGTATTTGGCGATATGGGTTTTTGTAAGGGCCTTGTTGGTGCCATTAAATTTGAAGGCCTGATCGGTCATCGGTCGACCTCGCCAAACACGATGTCCAAACTGCCGATGACCGCCGGGATATCAGCCAGCATGTGACCCTTGGTCAAGAATTCCAGCGCCTGTAAATGCGCGAAGCCTGGCGCCCGGATTTTGCAGCGGTACGGTTTGGCGCCGCCGTCGGAAACCAGGTACACGCCGAATTCGCCCTTTGGCGCTTCCACCGCGGTATAGACCTCGCCCTCCGGCACGTTGAAGCCTTCGGTGAAGAGTTTGAAGTGATGAATCAACGCCTCCATGGACGACTTCATCTCGGCCCGGAGTGGCGGTACGACTTTGTGGTCATCGGCGATCACCGGACCGTCGGGCATTCTTTCGATGCACTGGCGCATCAGGGCGGCACTTTGGTGCATTTCTTCGATGCGGCACAGGTAGCGGTCATAACAGTCGCCGTGCTTGCCCACCGGAATGTCGAACTCCAGTTCCGGGTACACTTCGTAGGGTTGGGATTTGCGCAAATCCCATGGCACGTTCGAGCCCCGCAGCATCACCCCGGTGAAGCCCCAATCCATGGCGTCTTCGGCGGAAACCACACCGATGTCCACATTGCGCTGCTTGAAAATGCGGTTTTCGGTCAGCAGCGCCTCGATTTCGTCGATGAATTTCGGGAACCGCTCGGCAAACAGCAGAATGTCGTCGGCCAACCCGTCGGGCATGTCCTGGTGGACTCCGCCGACCCGGAAATAGTTGGCGTGCATGCGGGCGCCGGAAACACGCTCGTAAAATTCCATCAGGACTTCGCGCTCTTCGAAACCCCACAGCGCCGGGGTCATCGCGCCCACGTCCATGGCGTGGGTGGTGATGTTGAGCAAGTGATTCAAGATCCGCGTGATTTCGCTGAACAGCACCCGGATGTACTGACCCCGGGGTGGGACCGCCATGGCCAACAGCTTTTCGGCGGCCAGCACGAACGCGTGTTCCTGGCACATCATCGAAACGTAATCGAGGCGGTCGAAATACGGGATCGCCTGGGTATAGGATTTGTGCTCGATCAGTTTTTCGGTGCCCCGGTGGAGCAAACCAATATGGGGGTCGGCCCGGTCAACCACCTCGCCGTCCAGTTCCAGCACCAGGCGCAACACACCGTGGGCCGCGGGGTGCTGGGGGCCGAAATTGATGGTGTAGTTGGCGACTTGGACTTCGGGCATTACTCTTTTTTCGCATCCCCTTTAGCGGCTTCGCCGCCGTCTTCGGCATCCTGGCCGCCGGGCAAAATGTATTGGGCGCCTTCCCACGGGCTCATGAAATCGAAGCTGCGGAAGTCCTGGGTCAGGGACACGGGTTCGTACACCACGCGCTTCTTTTCGTCGTCGTAGCGCACTTCCACGTGGCCGGTAAGCGGGAAGTCCTTGCGCAAGGGATGGCCGTCAAAGCCATAATCGGTGAGGATCCGGCGCAGATCGGAATTGCCGGAAAACAATATTCCGTACATGTCCCAAGCCTCGCGCTCGTACCAACCGGCGGCGCTGAATAACCCTGACACAGAGGGCACGGGCTCAGTGTCGTTGGCCTCGATCTTCACCCGGATGCGCTGGTTATGGCCCATGGACAGCAGGTGATACACCACATCGAAGCGGTTGCGGCGTTCCGGCCAATCGACCCCGGAAATATCGATCAAGACCTTGAACAACGTATTGGCGTCGTCCCTTAGGAAGGTCAGCACCGGGACAATGTCTTTCGCGGCGCAGGTCAGGGTTAGCTGGCCAAAGGCCAATTCGGTGCTGTCCGTTGTGCCGGGGATGGCTGCGGTGATGGTCTCACCCAGCTCGGCTAGAGAGGCGTCCCGTTCCATCGTGCTGCTAGCGCAAGACCGATCCGGTCCGCCGAATTTTCTTTTGCAGCTGAAGGATCCCGTAAACCAGGGCTTCGGCTGTCGGCGGGCACCCGGGGATATAGATGTCCACCGGAACAATGCGGTCGCAGCCGCGGACCACGGAATAAGAATAATGGTAATAGCCGCCGCCGTTCGCACAGCTGCCCATGGAAATCACCCAGCGGGGTTCGGCCATTTGGTCGTAAACCCGGCGCAGCGCGGGGGCCATTTTGTTGGTGAGCGTGCCAGCGACGATCATCAGGTCTGATTGGCGCGGAGTCGCCCGGGGCACCACCCCGAAGCGGTCCAAGTCATACCGCGGCATCGACGCATGCATCATTTCCACGGCGCAACAGGCCAGGCCAAAGGTCATCCACCAAAGCGAACCGGTGCGGGCCCAATTGACCATCTTGTCGATTTCGGTGATCAAGAAGCCCTTGTCGTTCAGGTCCGCCGACATGACCTCCAGGTCGCCATTCGACTGCTGGCCCGCGATTTGTGATCCGGCCCCGGACCCGGCACTTACTCCCATTCCAGCGCCCCCTTCCGCCATTCGTAAATGAACCCCACCGTCAGGATGCCCAGGAATAGCACCATCGACCAGAACCCGAACAACCCGATCGCGCCCAAGGAAATGGCCCACGGGAACAGAAAGGCAACCTCCAGATCAAAGATGATGAACAGCAGCGCCACCAGATAGAACCGTACATCGAACTGATTGCGCGATTCGGAAAACGTATCGAAGCCGCACTCGTAAGTGGAGAGTTTGACCGAGTCTGGCTTTTGCCGGGCCGCCAGCCACGATCCACCGATGATGACGACGGCCAAACCAATGGCGACGCCAAGGAAAATGATGATGGGAAGGTATTCGATAAGCAGGTCGTTCATGGGAACCTACCGTGTACTCAGGCGTCCCGAGCCGTTTGCCCAAGATGGCCCCAGAAAAAAATGCGCCAACCCGACCGGCAGCGCAATAACCCTGCCGATCACCCGGCTTTCAACGTGGGGAAAGTATAGCTGTCCCTGGAATCTATGCAAAGGCCTGCGCTGTGGGGGACAGTTGGTCGGGCGCAGCAAACCGCAGCACCCATAAATCCTGGCCGCCCGCACCTTTCGACTCGGTATACCCAACGACCGCGAGGCCACCGTCGGCAAGGGCCACGGCCGAGCGGGCCTGATCGTCTCCGGC
>JAKZSO010000180.1:0-8598 GCA_047517625.1 Alphaproteobacteria bacterium | reverse complement strand
GTTCCGTGGCGTAGGGAATTGAGTCTCGATTCCCTATGATATCAACGCCTTAGACGGCCCGCTCCTGCCGATTTAAGGTCGAATCTGCAAAAAATTCCCTGTATTTTCCCTGTTTAACAGGGAATTGGCGCAGAGACAGGTTCGCAGCAGACTGCGTCCACCGCCACACTTAAGTCATTGTTATAGAATGTTATTTCATGGCGTTGGATGGATCGAACTTGTTCCGAAACTTCCGGGGCTTACGCCCGATACGCCCTTCCGTCGTTGGGCCTGATGAGACCGGTCAGGTCCGGCCAACGGGTAGCTGATATCGCAAAAATCTCTTACGCTGGTTTTGGTGGTACGGCTGAACACGCGTCGGCGGGACACGCGTCGTCCGGAATGGGGGTCGGATTCACACGGGCCGCGGCCGCCGGGGAGAGTTTCCTCGGCAACGGCGTACCACTCGGCAGCCGCTGAAAAATTCTGGGGCCGCCCGCCCTCGCCAAAGAAGTACAAATTGGCGATAACGAACATCGCATCGGCGTCGCCACCGTTAGCCGCCTCCACGAACCAGACGAACGCGGCTTCGGTGTCTTCCGCGACGCCAAGCCCGTTGAGGTACATAAAGCCAAGCCCCGCCTGGGCTTTGACATGCCCGCGTTCGGCCAGTGGTTGCCATTCAGCCAGAGCAGTTGCGAAATCCCCAGCCTGAAGCGCCGCCCAACCGGCCGCGTAGTCCGCCGCGGCGGGCTGGGCCGCTAACACCGTTGCCGCCAGAGCCAAGGAAAGTAGACGTTTGCGCATCCAACGATGATGATTGGAATTCTCGCTCGGATCAATCCCAGAGGTTCCGCCCTAATCAGTTGAACGCCACCGATTGACCCTTGGCCGGGGACTGACTACGGTAAACGATTGACGTGCGGCGATCGGTCGCATCCAACACAAGCTGCGCTTTTGAGCGGCAGGTTTTGCCGCCAAAACGGCAGTTTCAGGGAGGACAATATGGACATCAAAGGCCTAAGGCCACGTCAGGTCATGACGGCCCTCGCCGGCGGCGTGCTTGCCGCGGCGATTGCCGCGCCAGCGCTGGCGGTCGATGTAACCAACAACCGGCTTCTCAACGCGGACAAGGAGCCACAAAATTGGTTGATGGTTCACGGCGAATACAATTCGAACCGCTATTCCCGGCTGGATCAGATCAATCGCGGCAACGTCGGTTCTTTACATGTGGCGTTTGCGGTTGCAATCGGCGGAATCAAAGATGCTGGCGGCCAGATCGAAGCTAATCCGCTGGTCGATGGAGGCTTCCTGTATCAGACCGATGCTTGGGGAACGGTCTACAAGATTGATGGACGCAGTGGCACGGTCGGCCGCATTTTGTGGAAGATGGACCCCGGCGTTGACGAATCCATCGGCGCCCTGAAAGCCAATCGGGGACCGGCCCTGTGGAAAAATCAGGTCATCGTGGCGACGATCGATGGACGCCTGATCTCAACAGACATTGAGACCGGTGAGGTCCTTTGGGATGTCGCGAGTACATTGGAGCCCGCCGAATCGCATACGGTCGCGCCGATTATTGCGAAAAGCCAGATCATCGTTGGCCAGACGGCCGGTGACTGGGGAACCCGCGGCTGGCTCGGCGCCTTCGATGCTGACACCGGCGAAAACAATTGGCGGTTCTGGATGGTCCCAGGCCCAGGCGAACCAGGCCACGAGACGTGGGCCGACGATTGGGACGCTTGGAAGACTGGCGGCGGCGCGCCTTGGGTGACCGGCTCGTACGACCCGGAAACCAATTTGACCCTTTGGGGAACCGGCAATCCCGTGCCGATGTTTGACCCTGAATTCCGCCCCGGCGACAATCTCTACACAGACAGCGTTGTCGCCATCAACGTCGATACCGGTAAATTGGCATGGTATTTCCAATACACGCCAAACGAAGCGTGGGATTACGACGAGGAAGGCGTCCACCTGCTGTACAACACCATGATCAATGGTGTGGAAAGGTCCGTCGTCGGTCACTTTAGCCGCAGCGGCTTCTATTACAATCTGGACCGCCTGACCGGCGAATTCATCAACGCCACTCAATACGTGGCCGAGGTGAACTGGACCGCGGGGATCGATCCGAAAACCGGCAAGCCGGTGGAATATGACCCCAATGTACAGCTGCAAGCTTACGCCAGGGGGATCAACCCGCGCCGTGTGGCCGATGAAGATGGCCAGCCGATCGTGGAAATGTGCCCGACGGCGGGCGGTGGCGTGAACTACCAACCCACCGCTCATAACCCGATGAAGGGTCTGAGCTATGGCATCGGCGCCGAAGGTTGCGGCGCCATGACGGTCGTCACCGAAGAGCCGGTGCCAGGCGGTGGCAACCCGAAGGGCTACGGCAAAGTCTTTGCCGGCGGCATCTTCAGTGGTGAAGGCAAAAGCCCGCGCTCTTGGGGCGCTCTGACCGCGGTTGACGTTACAACCGGTCAGATCGCAGCCAAGGCGACGATGGACCAGCGCTCCAATTCTGGAGTTTTGGCCACGGCTGGCGGATTGGTTTTCGCTGGTGAGCGGGATGGCTCGCTAACGGCGTGGGACGACGAAACGCTGACCGAGCTGTGGACATTCAACGCCGGTTGCACGAGCAAATCATCGCCGATCTCGTACTCAGTTGGTGGCAAGCAGTTCATCGCCATCACAATGGGTGCAGGCAATGGTGGCCCGGACGAATTGTCCAACATGAACAAGTGCGCGATTCTGTTCGTCTTCTCGCTGTAGACGCGAAATCACGAACAAGTGACTGGGGCGGGCCGTTCAGCGGCCCGCCCTTTTTCTTGAGAATCGTCCGATCCCGACGAAGGTCCTGTCCAGTGCATTGATTGGAGGGGCCGTGAAAGAGTAGATTCTGCGTGAGAGTTGAAAATTTCTAGGAATTGGCATGTACAGAATCCGGCACCAAACGGGCCATCGGTGGTTGAGCGTCGGCGTTGTCGCACTGGCCGCCGGGATCCTGGCGCTCTCGGGGTTGATCGGCGGGGCAACCGCGGCGCTTGCTCAGGATGCCGGGGCGGAAATCCAGGGCCAGGCGCTTTACCAAGGCAAGGGCGAATGCCGGAAATGCCACGGCTGGCGCGGCGATGGCAATGGCCTGAAGCATTTTTACGGCGCCAATTTGCGGGAAACGACGCTGGATCGTGAAGGATTGGCGGAGGCCGTCAGTTGCGGGCGCCCGGGCACGATCATGCCGTTCCATGACGCCTTGGCCTATGGAGAGCATGCTTGCTATGGCATGTTCAACGCTGATTTGGCGGCCGCGGACCTGAAGATCGATCAGGCGGCGGGGACACTGCAGCCCCACGAAATCGATGCGATTATCGATTTTCTTTTCGCCCGGGTGATCGGCAAGGGCCCGACGCCAACCATGGAAGACTGCGTGTTCTATTGGGGCGCGCCGACGACCACGATGTGCCGTTTTCTTGAGTTCGAACTGCGCCAAGCCGGGGGCGGCGCCTAAAGCGAATGCAAAACGAATGGTGATCATCCACAAGGCAGTTCAGTTCCTAATGGGTTTGACCTTCGCGGTGGCGGTTGCCGCCGTGCCGGCCATTGCGCCAGCCATCGCCCAGGACGACGAACCGATCCGCAAGGAAATTTTCGATCTCGACCTGGGCATGAATGTCAATGATCTGGATGATCTGTGGTTCCAAGAATACGGCTGCGGCGATAATGGCGGCCCGCCCTTGTTGACCCTGGCGGGGTGGTCCGATTTCCGCAAATGCGGCGTCGATGAATTCGGTCTCTTTGAAATCTACTTCCGCTATGACGATGAAGTGGAGTACTGGGCAAGAGCCCACGCGCTGCCTACGCGGATCGCGCTGTACAGCGGCACGACGGCCTATTCCCACCCTTTGATCATTTCCGTCCTCGTGGATAATGATGGCGTCATTCGCGTCGTTCGCATGATCACCGACTGGCGGGAAGAGCTGCGATTTCGTGAAGCGGCGTGGCGGCTGGAACGGTTTATCCGGCCGCGCTACCGCATCGGCGACGCGTTTTGTCAGGACTTGGAGAAGCTCGAGGGGGAGTCAGATGTCGGCGGGATATACATCAAGCGGCGTTGCGAAAAAGATGACGGGGGAGGCCGGCTGATCGTGGTTCAAACCCATCTGTTTCGTAAGCCCGGGCAGTTCGCCTTTGACCCCCACACGTTGCTGCCGACCGAGGGTGAATTCGAAAGTTTGGTGCGTGTCGAAATCTGGGACCCCACGCTGGTCCTCCGCTAGATCTAGTTCCCGGCCGCGGGTGGCGGCTCCTCTGGATCGGGCGGCACCTGGGTTCCATCGGGCATAATGGCGCCGGCAAAACTCACCCCGGTTAAGATCGTCCCCGTCAAATTGGCCTGCAGCAGCCGGGTGGCGCGAAGATTGGCGCCTTCCAGGTTGGCCCCCCCCAAATCAGCCCCCAGCAGATCGGATTGCTCGAAGTTGGCGCCCCGAGCGTCGGCGCCGCGCAAGGTCGCCCCAAAAAAGCTGACCTGGCTGAGCACCGCGTTGCGCAAATTCGCACGGCCCAAATTGACGTTATCGAGCCACGATCCCTGGATCACCGCGTTCTCGAGAATGACACCAACCATGCGCGCCTCGCGGAGATCAGCGCCATTCAACTGCACGCCTGTCATATCAGCCTGCATCAGCCGGGAATTGCCCATCATCGCGCCGTCCATTACCGCGCCGACGAATTTTGCAGAGGCCATATCAGACTCGAAAAGCATTGTCTCGATCAAGATCGCTCCCGACAAATCGGCCCGGCGCAAAATCGTCTTGTTCATGTTGGCAAACGATAGATCGGCGTCAATCAAGATAGCGCGATCCAGGTTGGCGCGGTGAAAATTGGCGCGAACAAGAATGGCGCCGGTCAGGTCGGCGCCGGCCAAGTCGCGGCGCTTCATGTTGGCGCCGGTTAAATCGCACCCCGGGCAATTGATGGTCAGGCCGGCGAGGAAATCGTCGCGCTGATCCGCCCGGGCCGTCGGCGCCAAGGTAGCTAGCGCCGCCGCCAGGGCCAGCGTCATCGCCCAGCTTCCCGCCCCAGACAGCAGACGCGCAAATCCGATTTTGCTTCTAGCGATCAACGTTATGTCCCCGGCCCTGTTTACTGGGCGACAGGGTATCACAATCGATGCCTGGGCGGTCTTGCACGGACCGCCCGGCGTTGGATACAGTACAACGAACACGAACGGAGCGGGGAGTTCGCGTGAACCCGAACCTTGTCACCGCGGCTTTGGTTGGATCACTGGTGGTCACGTCGGCGATTGCCGACGGCATCGTTTTTACCGATGTCACCGAAAAATCCGGGATCAGCTATGTCCAACATTCCCTGGGGCTTTTTTTCTATTATCCGGTGCAAATGAGTGGCGGCGTCGCCGTCGGCGATTTTGATTCCGACGGTTATGTTGACCTGTTCGTCACCCGCCTGGATGACACCGATATTTTGTACCGCAACATGTGCAACGGCACGTTCAGCGACGTGACCGTGGAGGCCGGCCTCGGCGGCCTGGTTCAAGATTCCAATGGCGCCGGCTGGGGCGATATCGATCACGACGGGTATCTGGACCTCTATGTGACCGGATTGTGGGAAAACCGTTTCTACTTGTTCATCAATGACGGTCTTGGCCATTTCACGGAGGAAGCCGTGGCCAGAGGGGCCGCCGTCGAAGGCGAAGACAACCATTTCGGCTACAGCCCGACTTTCGGGGATTACGACCGCGACGGGTTCATTGATATTCACACCACCGAATGGCGCCACGACGAGGTCAACCCCAGCGGCGCGCCGTCAAACGCCCGATTGCTGCACAATCGCGGCGCCGAGGGCCCTGAATTTGTCGGATTTTTCGAGGATGTGACCGACGCGGCGGGGGTGAACCTGGACAAGATCGAAGGCAACACCGTCAACCCCCAAGACGGCGCCTTTTCCTTCGCCTCGCATTTTTCAGATTTGGACGGCGACGGCTGGCTGGATCTGGCGGTGGCCGGCGATTTTGGCCAAAGCCGCTTGTTTTGGAACAATCGCGATGGCACTTTCACGGACGGCACCGTCGCCGCCGGGGTCGGCACGGACGAAAACGGCATGGGCACCGCCATCGGCGACATCAACGGCGATGGCCTGTTGGATTGGTTCGTCAACGCCATCTCCGGTGGCCAGTTCCCCAATCAGACTGGCAACCGCATGTACCTGAACAACGGCGACCGCACGTTTACCGATGTCACCGATGCCGCCGGGGTACGTGAAGGGTTCTGGGGGTGGGGCGCATCATTTCTGGATTTCGACCACGACACTGACCTTGATTTGATGATGGTCAACGGCGTGCAATTTCCCGACGACACCGACGGGGTGGGCTTCGACGACGATATTTCCCGGTTCTGGGAAAATGACGGAGCTGGTGTCTTCACCGAAATCTCCGCCCAATTGGGAATCACGGACGAGCGGTCGGGCAAGGGCATGGCGACCTTCGATTACGACAATGACGGCGACCTCGATGTGTTCGTGGTCAACAGCAAAGACCAACCGATCTTGTATCGCAATGATGGCGGAAATCAGCAGGACTGGTTGATGGTGAAACCGGTCGGGTCGGGCATCGGCATCGGCGCCCGAATGTTCCTCACGCTCGCCGACGGCGGCCCGACGTTGGTGCGCGAGCTTCGGGCCGGGAACAACTTTCTCGGCCAGAACGAAATGACCGTGCATTTTGGCTTGGGCGCGAATGCCGGCCCCGTGGCCAAACTGTTGATCCAGTGGCCCAATGGCGACGTCCAAGAGATGACCGACATCCGGCCAAATCAGACGCTGGTTTTGGCGCGGGGACACATTCCGGACTCCGTCGGTCAAGTCGCTCCGGGTCTTGGCGATGGCAGCTGCACGTTTGCGCCGTCGCCAATGCGGCCGCGGGACTGAGCCCGGCCCCGACAATCAAGGAATCCGCGCAAGGTTGGGCGGGGAGAATTGCGGCTCGGCAAAAACAAGGGGGGTGCGCGAAAACCGTGATTGCCTAGACGCACCCAACCCGCGCTAGGATACCCGCGGCACGTTTGGTGCCATGTCGGAAATCTCCGGGGTTGCACCATGAAAGGGCTCACAGCACTTTTTCTATTCTTCGTCTTTCTGCCTGGGGCGGCGTGGGCCCAGGCCCCGCAACCCGCCATCGACATTGCGACCATGACCGAGGCCGAAATCGCGGCGCTACCTGATGATGTCTTGATGCGCCTGCCCGCCAAGGCTGCCTATGGCCGGATTGTCGGCGCCGACCCGGTCGAATTCACGATGGCAATCGAAGAAATGCTGCACCGCTTGTATTTTTATCAAGGCATTCCGACGGGGGAGCCCAGCGCTGAACTGGATGCCGCGGTCTTTCGGTTTCAGGCGTCCATGGGGGCGGAACCAACTGGAATATTGTTGCTCGGCGAATTCGAGGAACTGACTTGGCGCGCCAAGCAAACCGAAATCCCGGAAATCCGCTTGCCGCGTTTCCTCACGGTGTTCTCAATCGATGGCTTGGCCTTGGCCTCGGGAACCTGGGTATCCCAGGACTTTGAAATGGACTGGCCCATTCAAACCAGCCAGATCAGGTGCGATTTGGCGGCGGCGGATTGCACGGAAGTCACCGCCAGGATCACCGAACAGGATCGCGCCCCGGCGACCCTGGACCTGGAATGGGTCACCTGGGCGGTGGTCAGCTGGTCCACCGCCGAAATCGTTGCCGAAGACGACACACTGCCACGCATTCTGCGGACGCTCATTCTAAGTATTGAAACCGACCGAGTGTTCGAGGTGCGCCAGGGCAAACTGACCGAGGAGTGCGCTGGCGTATCCCAGGAAGCGTTTATTTTTGAATTGATGAACGGCGCGGAGATTTCCCAGGATTTGGGGGTGGCCCGGCGCGATCAACTCCAGGACTTTTTCGACCCGCTGGTGACCGCGGTTTTGCGCCGCGTGTTCGAATAAGCGTCTGGTGGATTTGAGCCGTGGCCACAAAAAAACCCTATGGCCCATTGATCCCGGTGGCGGTGACCGGGGTTCTTTTTGCCGCCGTGATTGCGCTGTGGCTTACTAACGGGCCGGGACGCCGGGCCCCAACACCGGTCGCCATCGAGGCCGGCGAAACGGTCGAGGTGGAGGCACAACCCGCGGACCCGCTGGGATTTTCGTTCGCAATCCTGCCCTTTTTGTTGGGACCTGATGCGCCGGTAAGCGCGGCCACCGCGGCGGAACTGACCGATTTGGTGACCTATTCGCTAGGGGAAATGGCAGGAGTTCGGGTCGTTGACGGGGCCAAGGCCGCGGCATTTGCCCCCCAAGCAGACCGACCGGCCGTTCAAACCATTTCCGCGGCCCTGGAAGCCCGATATGTCTACCAGGCGCGCATCGAACGGGATCAATCCGGCGTTCTCATCAAAACCCAACTGGCTGACGGCAGAACCGGCGAAGTCTTGTACTTGAAGACCTACCGCTCTCAGATTGATGGGATCCTGGAACTTTTTGTCGCCCTTACGGAAGCGATCTGGGACGAATTCGATCTGGAGTTTTCGGGCCTGCTGTGAAAGCCCGATCAGGCGGCGGGCTGGATCAAAA
>JAKZSO010000179.1:0-3274 GCA_047517625.1 Alphaproteobacteria bacterium | reverse complement strand
ATGTTCCGCAGCGCCGCGTTGGCCTCCATGGTCGAGGCATCGAGGCCGATGCGCTCGCCCTTGATCAGCCCCGCCTCGGCGATCAGCCACCAGAACCCAGTCGAAGACCGCCGCGTGGACTTCATGGGGCAGGCGCGTGCGGCTCCGTGACAGCCAGGAATGGTCCGGTACCCGATCACGGCTCCCCAGCCGCAGGAACGGCCTTGGTCCCGAGATGAGAAGGTGCCTGGTATGGCGGATTGCGGTGCAGCCAGCGAGCGACGGTGTCGACGAGCGACGTCTGGAAATTGAATGCGGGTCGGTAGCTAGTGATCCAGGTCTCACCGAGGCCTTTCAGCACGGCGCTGATGTTCTGATGCTTGTATTCAATGGCACCGCGCCCACGGGCGACTTGGCTTTGCAGTCTTCGGTTATGGGCTGCCTTACTGTAGGGATGCGCAGAAAGATCGGCCTGCGAGCATCGCGAAATAGTCCGCGACGATGAGGTCGTTCATGGCCATCGGCGGCACCTTCGCTGAGTCGTTGCAGAAAGCGTTGCGCTCCATGGAAGACCACATCCCGGAGCAGGACTCGCCCACCAGTGCGCGGCCCGAAAAAACCCAAAGCAGTGCGGGTCGCCACCAAGGGCTAGCCAACCTCGTGAGCCTCAGGGCCACTGGATCGTGTTGCTCGGCCTCTTGCCAGGGCGACACAAATTCCCATATCACATTCAGCGCGCTGCCCATGTTCAAGTTGGGCTCGGGCCCCCATGGTCATTCGAGCCGCTGCCCGGGCGCAGCGGCTTTTCTTCAAGCGAGGTTTTTTCAATGAGCGGCCAACCAGCCATTCAAGCATCCGCCGTGCACAAATCATTCGGCGCCGTGAAGGCCTTGGATGGCCTGGACTTGGCGGTCGAAGCGGGCAGCGTGCTGGGGCTGTTGGGGCCCAATGGCGCCGGCAAAACCACGATCGTCAAAATAATCTCGACATTGCTGAAGAACTTTTCCGGCGAAGTGCTGGTCGACGGCATCAATGTCGCCCGCGAACCAAAGCGGGTGCGCGAGGTCATCGGCCTGGCTGGCCAGGACCCGGCGGTGGACCAATGGCATACCGGGTTCGAAAACCTGGTGATGGTGGGCCAGCTATTTCATATGTCCAAGTCCGCGGCCCGGGCCCGGGCGACCGAAATTTTGGAAAATCTGGACCTCGCCAAAGCCGCCGATCGCATTGTCCGGGGCTATTCCGGAGGGATGCGCCGCCGGTTGGATATCGGCGCGGCCCTGGTTGCCCGGCCCAAAATTCTGATTTTGGATGAGCCCACCACCGGTCTGGACCCAAAGGCCCGGATCGAATTGTGGGAGGTGATCCGCACCCTGGTCAAAAGCGGCACAACGTTGTTGCTGACGACCCAGTACCTGGAAGAGGCCGACGCGCTGGCCGATTCCATCGTGGTCATCGACCAAGGCAGGGTCATCGCCGAGGGCACGCCGGCGCAGTTGAAGGCGAAGCTGGGCCAGGACGTATTGGAGCTGACGGTGGCCAGCGAGGATCAGGCGGTACACGCAAAACAATTGTTGGAGGGTCTTGGCAGTGAAAGCCCCCGGGCGCACGAGCGCACTATCACCGTCCCGGTATTGGAGGGATCGGCGAGCCTGTTCGAAGCAGTGCGCCGATTAGATAGCGCCAATGTCGAGATCTTGAACTTGTCCCTGCGCCAGCCGTCCCTGGACGAAGTGTTCTTGGCGTTGACCGGAAACGCTGCCGGCGGCCAAGGCACCGGGACACAAGGAAATCGATCATGACCGGCACAGCGATACCCGTCGCCGTCCCTGCCTCTCGTGGCCACCTGTTGTCCGACATCGGGGTCATGACCAAGCGCAACTTGATGCATTACCGCCGCCGCCCCCAGCTGATCGTGTTTGCGACGATCCAGCCGATCATGTTCTTTCTGCTGATGGCGTTTGTTTTCGGCGGTGCGGTGTCCAACACCGCCGACTACATCAATTTTCTCGCCCCCGGCATTTTCGTGCAAACGGTGTTGTTCGGGTCCACACAAACCACCGTGGGCCTGGCAGAAGATTTGACCAGCGGCATGGTCAACCGCTTCCGGTCGCTGCCGATGGCCCGCTCGGCCCTGCTGATGGGGCGGACCCTGGCGGATTCCGGGCGCAATTTGTTTGCATTGATCTTGATGATTATCGTCGGCCACCTTTTTGGCTTCCGCTTCCAGAACGGGTTCGTTCACGCTGCCGAAGCAATGGCGTTGGTGCTGCTGTTCGGGTTCGCATTTTCGTGGATCTCCGCCACCATCGGCATTTGGTTGCGCGACGCCGAGGCCGCCCAGGCCGCCGCCTTCATTTGGATTTTCCCACTGGTGTTTATTTCCAGCGCCTTCGTGCCGACGTCGACCATGCCGAAATGGATGGGCTTGTTCGCCGAGCACCAGCCGGTCACCGCGGTCATCAACGCCGCTCGGGAATTGATCCTGGGACCGGGCCAAGCCTTCGAAGGCGGCCCGCCTTTAGCCGACGGCAGCCCATTATTGGCGGCGGTGTGGATGGTGGGGATTCTGGTGGTGTTCGTGCCGCTTGCGGTGCGGCTGTACCGGCGCCTGCCCTAGGAAACGTTGGACGCCTCGGGCGGAACCGTGATCGGCCCTTGCCCACCAAACACGGAGCGGTCCCACATCATTTCGATTGCGGTTTCCAGGTGCTTGGCGAACCGCGCCCGGTCAAACAGCGGGTGTGTGGTGCGGTTAGACCGCACTTTTTCACACAGTGCCTCGTAGCGTTCTGGTTCGGTCGCCAAGCCCACGGCAATTTCTTCGTAATCGTCCAGAGAAGAGGCGATCATTTCCGGCACGCCCAGGGCATGGCCCACATGCGGCCATTTTCCGACCCCGGCAGCGGCCCTGGGCACGTGACCATGGGCACCCCGGCCCACAACCCGTCCATGGATGTGGCGCCGCCGCCGCGAAAGCGGTTGTCCAGCATTAGCTCGGCGTGGCGCAGGCGCGCCATGTGCTCGCCGTGTTCGGCGATCACGCCGAAGACCATGCGATCGGGAGCGACGCCCCTGGCCCTTGCCTCCCGCCGCAGATTGTTGCGGGTTGCTTCCCGCCATGACCCCAGCCACAGGACGCTGCCCGGAACCCGGTCTAAAATCCGCATCCAAACCGAAAACATTTCCGGCTCGAACTTGAACGGCTGGTTGAAGTTGGCAAACACAAAACCGGTTTCCGGCAGGTCACATTGGCTGCGCGTGATCGGCAGATCCGAGGTCGGAGGGCGGTAGG
>JAKZSO010000178.1:0-11391 GCA_047517625.1 Alphaproteobacteria bacterium | reverse complement strand
GCCGGACATGTTGACCGAAAAGAAACCCGGAACCGGGATTCCGGCGGCGGACCTGCCCACCCTGATTGGCCGGGTGCTGGCCCGGGATGTGTCCCCCGACCATTTGCTGGCCATCGAAGATTTAGAGCCCTCACTCGAGCCTGACCTGGGATGAGCAAGCGAAAAATCTGCATCGTCGTCAACAGCCGGGCCAATTACGGCCGCATCAAATCGGTGATGCGGGCGGTGCAAGATCACCCGGGCCTCGAACTGCAACTGATCGTCGGCGCCTCGGCGTTGTTGTATCGGTTCGGCAAGGTCGCGGACTTGATTCGCGCCGATGGCTTCGAAGTGTCAGCAAACGTCTACTCCATCGTCGAGGGCGAAACTCCCACCACCATGGCCAAATCCACCGGCATGGCGATTATGGAACTGGCGACCCAGTTCGAAAACATGAAACCCGATGTGGCGCTGACCGTGGCGGACCGCTTCGAGACCATGGCGACGGCGGTAGCTGCCAGCTATATGAACATTCCGGTGGCGCACACCCAGGGCGGCGAGGTCACCGGCAACCTCGATGAAAGCGTGCGCCACGCGGTTACCAAATTGGCCCATTTACATTTTCCGGCCACGGCCCAAGCCGCCGATTATTTGGTGCGCATGGGCGAAGAACCCGACACGGTTCATTACACGGGCTGCCCAAGCATCGATTTGATCGCTGATTTGGACCTTGGCCTGCCGTCCGACATTTTCGCCCGGTACCAGGGGGTCGGCGCTGACCTTGACCCGGCCAAGCCGTATTTGGTGGTTCTTCAGCACCCGGTGACGTCCGAATATGGCAGTGGCCTCGAACAGATCAATCAGACATTGGCGGCTGTGGAGCGCGCGGGCATTCAAACCGCCTGGCTGTGGCCCAACGTCGACGCCGGATCAGACGATATCTCCAAGGGTTTGCGCATGTACCGGGAGAAAAAATCCCCCGATTGGCTCCACCTTTACCGAAATTTTGGCGCCGAGGATTACGCCCGCCTGATCAACAACGCCCAGTGTTTGGTGGGCAATTCGTCGTCGGGTTTGCGGGAAGGCGGCTACCTGGGTGTGCCCGCCGTCAATATCGGCAACCGCCAACAAGGCCGGGAACACGGCCCCAACGTCGTGCACGTGGGCAATGACGCGGACGCCATCTCCGCCGCGATTACGGCGCAAGCCGCCAATGGCAGGTACCCAAAATCGGAGTTGTTCGGTGATGGCACGGCCGGCGGAAAAATCGCAGCTATTTTGGCCACCGCTGATATCGATGTTCAAAAACGCCTGGCCTATTGATGGACGGATTTGCAGCGTGTGAGGTATGCGGTGCGGACGCCTGGAAGCCCGTCTACCAGGGCCCGGTGCGAGACGGAACGTTCGGCAAACTGACGCCACCGACCATCGTCGCCGCATGCGATGACTGCGGCGTTGGCCGCCTCGCCGAGGCAACATGTCACGATGACGATTTTTACGCGGGGCCGGACTATTGGGCCTCGGTCGTCGGCGGCGACGGTTTTTCGAACGCCCACGAAATGATGGCGGACGACGCCCTGCGCGCTCTGTGGTCCGAGAAATTGGCCGGCAAGATCGTTGCCGAAATAGGCACCGGCGGCGGTGGCTTCCTGGACCAGCTCTTGGGCCTTGCGGCGCCACCGGATCGCGTCATTGCCATTGAACCGGCGGACGAATTGCGGCCGGCCCTGGAGGCCAGGGGCTTTGAAACTTTCGCCTATGCCGCCGATGCCAAGGATACTTTCGCAGGCACGGTTGATCTGGCCTGCACATTTAATGTCATTGAACACGTGCCCAACCCGGTGGGGTTTTTGACGGATGCCGCCACCCTGCTGGCGGCGGACGGGCGGCTGTTGCTCAGTACCCCCAATCGCGACGACACTTTGATCGATTTGGCGCCCGACTATCCTGCGTTTTTCTATCGCGCCGCCCACCGTTGGTATTTTGATGCCGACGCCTTGGCTGCCTGCGCCGCAAAAAGCCGCTTAAAGGTCTCCCGGGTTCATTTCGTTCAGCGCTATGGCCTGGCGAACGCCCTGGTGTGGATGCGGGACGGCAAGCCATCGGCCCACGATTCGTTGCCGGGCCTCCGCGATGCCCGGCTTGACCAAATGTGGCAGGACAATTTGGTGCGCCGGGGCGTCGCCGATCGCATGTATGCCGTGCTGGAAAAGGTGGCCGAGTGACCGGATGGATCGCCTATGTCGGCGCGGTTGAGGGCTTCGAGGCGCTGGAACAAACCTTGGGCGGAGCAGCCGAGGCGGTGCATGTGGTCCCGGATGCGGGGGCACTGACCGCGGCGCTGGGCGATGCCGCGGGATTCCTCGACGCCTCCATGGCTGTGGCCATCAGCGACGATATGATCAACGCCGCACCGAATTTGAAAATCATCAGCTGCGCCACCACCGGGTCCGATCACATCGCCAGGGGCGCCGCCCAAGCCAAAGGCATCGCTATTCATACGCTGCGGGAAGATGGGGATTTGTTGGCGAACCTCACCCCGGCGGCGGAACTTTCCTGGGCGTTGTTGATGGCCCTCGCCCGTAACCTGCCGGCAGCAGTGGCCCACACCCGGGCCGGCGACTGGCGGCGGGAGGATTTCCCCGGCACCATGATCAAGGGTCGGACTTTGGGGCTGGTGGGCGTCGGCCGCATCGGCGGCTGGATGGCCAGCTATGCCCAGGCATTCGGCATGACAGTGCTGGGGTACGACCCCTATAAGGACACCATGCCCGACGGCGTCCAAGCCACCGACTTGGTTGGCCTGTTCGCCGCTAGCGATTTCGTTTCGGTCCACGTGCATTTGTCCGACGAAACCCGGGGGCTGGTAAATCGCCGGTTATTAGCGGCGGCCAAGCCCGGGCTGGTTTTGATCAACACATCGCGCGGCGCGATTGTTGACGAAGCGGCGTTGCTGGATGGTTTGAAATCCGGGCGTATCGGCGGCGCGGGTTTGGATGTCCTGGATGGTGAACCAGAAACAGCTAGCCATCCGCTCATCACCTATTCCCAGAGCCACGAAAATGTTTTGATCACGCCCCATTGCGGCGGCTTCAGTCCCGATGCGGTGCGCTTGGTGTGCGCTCGGGCCGCCGAAAAAATCATCAGGACATTGGGCCTGTGAGCCTGGTCAACGACTTTGCCGGTGGTATCGCCGCCGCGGGCGTGTCCAGGGCCTTCGGTGTCTTGGGCAGCGGCGCCAGTTTAGAGCTCGCGGATGCGCTGGCTAACGCAGACCTTGCGATCCACGGGGTCCACCACGAAGCCTCGGCGGCGATCATGGCCGGGGTGACCGGGCACTTGTCGGGCACGCCCGGCGTCGCCATGGCCATCAAAGGTCCTGGGCTAGCCAACATGGCGCCGGGGCTCGCCGCGTGTCTGCTGGACGGACTGCCCATGGTCGCCGCCGTCGAGGCCTATCCTCCGGGCACCGATTGGCGGGTCCGCCACAAAGGGACGGATCATGGCTCCATGGCCCATGCGGTGGCCAAGTCCCGGGTGCAGTTATCGAGGGAATCCGGGTTTGCCGAGGCGGCCGCGTTTGCCACAGCCGAACTTCCAGGCCCGGTAGTGGTGGAGTTGACCGAGGGCGATGGCGCGTTTCCCGAAACCCCGGCGGCGATCGACGATGACGCGGAGGTGTTGGCGGCGATCAAGGCGTCCGGCCGGCCTTTGGTGATTGCCGGGGCGGTTGCCATCCGCCAAGGCTGGGGCGCGGTGCTGGCAACCCTTTCGATTCCGGTGTTTTCCACCGCCAGCGCCAAGGGTGTGATCGACGAAACGTTGCGCCATGCGGCGGGGATTTACACAGGGGCCGGGTTGGAGGAAACGCCTGAGGCATTGTTGCTGGCCGAAACCGATTTGGTGGTTGGGTTGGGGTTGCGCCCCGGCGAGGTCCTGGCTGCGACCGGATTCTCTAAGCCCGCTGTGAATATTGACACAGTGCCATCCGCCGCCGAGTTTGGGTTCGCCGCGGCGTCGGGCCCCGGGATCGCAGGCGAAGCTTTGGCCGGGCTGGTGGAAAAAGAATGGGGCATGGCTCGCACCCAATTGGTGGTGGGCAAATTGCGAGTGGCGATGCTGAATGGCGGCTTTCGTCCGGCCCAGATTTTTGAAGCCGTGGATAGCCGGTTCGCTGGCCGGGTGCGGGCGGTTTTCGACGTCGGCTATTTCTGTACCATCGGCGAACATGGCTGGCGGGCGCGGCGTCCGGATCTGTGCCTGATGTCCGGCAATGGCCGCTATATGGGCACATCAATTCCCATGGGGCTGGGCGCGGCGCTGCATGATGGGGAGATCCCCACCGTGATTTTTGTCGGCGACGGCGGTATCGGGGGCCCGGTGGCAGAGCTGAAAATCGCGGTCCATGCCAAGCTGCGGGTGATGATCGTGCTGTTGTCCGATGGCGGTTATGGGTCGGTACGAACCCGGGCTATTCGCAATGGCCTGATCCAATCACCGTTGCTGATGGACCAGCCGTCGTGGCTGAATGCGATTTCGGGCATGGGTCTGCCGGGGGCAAGGGTAGAAAATATCGATGCATTTAACGACGCCTTGGATCTGTGGCGGCCAGACAGCGGCCCGGTGTTTATCGAAGCTGCTTTCGATGCCGACGACTATCAAGCCATGACCAACGGCATTCGCTAGGAGAGGCTGGATGGCGGCGAAACACATTTTGGTAGTGGGGTCGGGCAGCGTCGGGAAACGCCACGCCATGAATTTGACGGCCGAGGGCTGCACCATTTCGGCCATGGATCCGATTGCCCGGCGGATGGCGGAAATGGCGGCCCAAACCGAAGTCACGGGTTGTTTTGACAGTATCGAAGAGGCCCTGCATGTGGAGAAAACCTTCGCTGGCGTGGTGATCGCCTCACCGCCAAAATTCCATGTGGATCAGGCGATCCAGGCGCTGGACGCGGGCATTCCTGTCCTGTTGGAAAAACCCGTGTCACCAGGCCTGGCAGAGACCGAACGCCTGGCGGCTGCGGTCAAGGCCACGGGCGTGCCGTTGTTGTTGGGCTACACATGGCGGTGGTGGCCGCCTTTGGTGCAAGTGCGCTCGCTGTTGGCCGACGGCGCAATCGGCCGGGTTCGCCACGTACGCTTCGTCATGTCCGCCCACCTGGCCGATTGGCACCCGTGGGAACGCGTTCAGGATTGGTTCATGGCCAGCCGTGAGCTGGGCGGCGGCGCACTGTTGGATGAAAGCCACTGGGTCGATTTGGCGTTGTGGCTGTTCGACGCCCCGAAGTCGGTCATCGCCCGCATTGAAACCATCAGCGATCTGGAAGTGGAAACTGACGACAACGTTGACATGTTGTTGGTCTATGAAAACGGGCTTCGGGTCAGTATTCATCTGGACCTTTACGGGCGGCCCCACCAAAAAACCATCCGCTTTAGCGGTGAGAACGGAAGCATTTTATGGACCGATTCCCCCAACCGGGTTGCGATCAGCCATGACGCCACCCCCGGCGAAGGCGGCTGGGAAGAAACCGACTACACCTGCGAGCGCAATGACATGTTCGTGGCAACCGCCAAGGAATTCTTGAGCGTGGTTGAAGGCGCCCCGGTGGAAACCTGCTCCATTGCCGATGGGGTGGGGGTGCTCCAGGTATTAGAGGCGGCCCGGCGCAGTGCCGGCGAAGATCGCACGGTTGCATTGACAGTCAAGGCAAGGGCCTAGGGTCGGCGTTATCGATGGCGTGGGAAGGAAAGAAAGTTCTGGCCGTGGTGCCCGCCCGGGGTGGCTCCAAAGGCATCCACCGGAAAAATCTGAAGTCCGTGGGTGGCATGAGCCTGGTGGCCCGGGCAGCCCAAGTTGCTCTGGCCCTGCCGTGGTTGGACGAAGCGATCGTTTCCACCGACGACGATGAAATCTTGGCGGAGGCCGTAGCCCATGGCTTGGAAGCGCCCTTTGTGCGGCCACCGGAATTGTCGGGCGACGGGGCGGCGTCAGTGGATATGTGGTGTCACGCCTGGACCATGGCCGAAGCGCATTTTCAGTGCGAATTCGACATCTCGTTGCTGTTGGAGCCCACCAGTCTTTTGCGCACCGCCGACGATGTCGAACGCACCCTTTGGGCGTTGATCGATGGCGGTCACCGGGCCGCGGCCACCGTCAGTCCCACTCCGGCCCATTACACCCCCCACAAGACTTTGACGGTGGACGACGACGGCGCCATTGGATTTTTTTTGGACGGTGGTGCGGGCCATGCCCTGCGCCAATCCATCCCGCAGTTTTATCATCGCAACGGCATTTGCTACGCGGTCACCCGCGAGGCCTTGCTCAATCACGGTGAGATTTTGGAACGCGACTGCGCGGCCGTGGTCATCGATCGCCCGGTCGTAAATATTGACGAGCCGTTCGAAATTGAGCTCGCGGAATTTATGCTGGGGCGCCAAGCCGATGGGTAAGTTGCTGGCGCCAATATTCATTGGCGGAATGTTCAAGTCAGGCACCAGTTTGTTGCGCGCCATGTTGGGCAGGCATTCGGCAATTTCAGCGGGTCTTGAAACGGCGTGGTTCGAATTGAAATGGAACGCTGACTTGGGCCGCGGCGGCGAGGCCCTGGCTGACTATGTTTCGCGCACCGCCGGGTTCTATGACGAAGACCCAGCCGTCGCCAAAAAGATGGCCGCTGAGAGCCCCGATCCAGAAACCTTTATCGATCAGCTGCTGGGGGCCAAAGCGCGTCGCGATGGCAGCCGCCGCTGGGCCGAAAAAACCCCCGGCAACGTGCGCCAGGCCGCGCGCATTTTTCGCCACTGGCCTGACGCCCGCCTAATCCACATCATCCGTGATCCCCGGGACACGTTCGCTTCCCTGCGCCAAGCGGGCAAATGGAGCACCGTGCACGATTTCGCCAGCCGATGGTGCGACGCATTTGGCGCCTGGGAAGAGTCGAAAAATTCAGGCCTGGTCACTGCCGACAACAGTCTTGAAATCCGCTATGAGTCCTTGGCCCGAGAGCCGGTCCGGATCATGGCCGGGGTCCTGGATTTCTTAGACGAACGATGGGAGCCAGCCGCGGCCGAGCACCCGGGCGAAACGCGCGACTATTTCAAGGTTCTCAACGCCACCGGTAAGGCAAGCTCGACATTGGCGCGTTTGGCCGAACCCATGTCCATCAGCCGCATCGGCATTTGGCAGGAAACGCTGACCGCCAAAGAAATGTCCGCCGCCGAGGCGTTCGCCAATGAACGGGGTTTGGCCGATGTCTACCAGCGCTGCTTTGCCGAGGCTCAGCCATGAGCCGTTTGTTGTTTGTCAATTTCCATTACATACGCGAGCCCGGGCAGTTCACCGTAGCGGCGGCGGATGAGGCGCAATTTTCGGGGATCCATCCTCTGAAGATCAAAGCGTTTGCCGAGCAAATCGCCTGGCTTGCGGACCATTTCCACATCGCCATCCCCGAAGAAGCCGAAGCCCACGTTCTGGGCAAAACACGATTGCCCAGGCCCAGCGTGGTGGTGACCTTTGATGATGGCTTGGTGGATCACAAGCCTGCGGCGCGGGTGCTTGAAAATGCCGGAATTCGCGGCGTGTTCTTCGTCACCTCGCGGCCTCTGACCGAGGGCCTGCCCCTGGTGGTGCACAAGGTCCATTGGTTGCGGGCAACGACGGCGCCTGACAAATTCCGCAACGAATTCAATGGCTTGGTGCCAAATGAATGGAGCGAATTTGGGCGCGGGGAAGACGATGCCGAGGCCGCCGCGAATATCTATGTTTATGATTCCGCCGCTGACGCGATGCTGAAATACCGTATTAATTTCCGGCTCCCCCTCGCCGCGGTGGATGCCGTGACGACAACGATGCTGGATGCCCGTGGGATCACCGCCGGGGATTTTTGCCAGGCGACGTATCTAGACGGGGCTGGGATTCGGGCGCTGCACGATGCCGGTCACACGGTAGCCGCCCACGGGCACTCTCACACCGCGTTCAGCCGGCTAGAGCCCGACGACCTTGCTGCGGACATTGGCGCGAACTTGCAATGCCTGACAAAAATCTTGGGAGCGCGGCCCCGCTGGGTGTCCTATCCCTATGGCCGGGATTGGGCGGTGCCGGACGACACCGGCGCGTTCTGCCGCCAGTTTGGTTTCGCCATTGGCCTTACGCTAAAAGCCGGATGGAACGACCTTGGCGCGGATCCGACCAGCCTCAACCGCATCAACACCAACGAGGTGGCAAAGATCGCCGGCAGTCTCACAGATGCCTAGGCGGTTGCGACTTTCGCTAAAACCGGCCAAGCAGCTTTTGTGGCTATTCTTGTGGCGGGATATGCGGGTCTCCCGGGGCATGGAAATCGGCATCGATGCCGGGTGCGGGCGTATGGAGAACAAGCGCCTGTTTCAGACGTCCCGCTATGTAGGCATCGATGTGGATAAAGATCGCCTGGCCGCAGCCCAACTCCGGCACCCGGATGCAAAAGTTATCAACGCCCCCATCGAAGATGTCGGTGACTTGAAGGGTGACATGGTGCTGTGCGTGCAGGTCATGCACAACCGGTTTTTCCGGGTCGAAAATACCTTGGCCGTGGTGAACGCCCTGGTGCAAATGGTGCGCCCGAACGGGGCGCTAATTTTCAATTTTGGCCGGCCGAGTTTTCCCTATGAACGCCAAGTCGATGGCCTGTTGGCCGCAGCTTTCACATCGGTGAAAAAGCGCAAATACGGGGCACTCTCGGCGAACCAAACCGTCCTGGCGCCGTTACTTGCGGTGGCCATGTTTTTGATCCCGGTGTTGCGCAGGGGACAGGGTTTTCACAAGACGTATTATGTGTGCAGGGGCCGGGTCGAGGCATGATCTGGGTCGTGACAGTGGTATGGTCGCCGCTTCTAGCGAAAACGAACTGGGTTTGCGGTCGTGGGCAAAATTGATTTCCTAATCATACGGGTGGCCAAACGTCTGAACATGTCGCGCAAGACGATGTTCCGACTTGTAAAGGCTCGGCGCATGGCCCATGCACCCGGGAACGGTTTTGGAAAGGCGACGAACCGCCACCCAGGTGCTGGAACGCTCGAAATGGCGCGGCTACTTACCCCGGCAATCCGCCTTCAAGAAATTCGTCGAAAAAGACATCCCGGGGCTAGCGGACATGGTGGCGATATGCCAGCGCGTTTTGGCCGTATACGAAAGCGCAAGCGTGGAATCGTCCAACTCCAAAAAACCATTCTTTAGCAACCTTCTGACCCAGGACGATCTTGCTGCTCAATTTGGGCTTTGCCATTTCGCCGGTGATGACGGAAATCGTCACCGATTACCTTGGGGCGGTGCCGCGCATGCACTGCTTGGGCATCTATATTTCTCCCGCCACGAACACGATGATTTCCAGCCAGTGCTTTCACCGCGACGAGCATGATTTTCGCCAGGTCAAGATTTTCGTGAATTTGGATGACGTCACCGCGGAAGAAGGCCCGCTCACATTTCTCCCGGCCCCGGAGACCGCAGCTGTGTGCCGGGCGGTGGGGGTTGGGGGGCTGGCCGTCTGACCGACGAAGAAGTGTTGGGAAATACGGCACCGGAAAAGGTGGTGCGCCTGACCGGCTCGGCGGGTGACGGGGCGTTCGTGGATACCAGCCGGTGTTTGCATTATGGCAGCCGCACAAAAAAAGGGCGTCGGGCGGTCTTGATGATCAAATACGTATCGGCGCCCGACGCCTTGGTGGAAAAGGACAAGCCGGAAATGCCCGGGTATCCCCTTACCCACTTCCCACCGGAACAAATTCCGAAAGACGGCGTTGGTCGACTGATGTTAGCGCCCCACGGGTTCGGTGGGTTTTCCTCTGTACGCGAGGACGCGCGATAAGGATTGATCGAAACCGGGATCCCGGCGCCTGTGCTTTTTAACTCTTTTCCCTTTCTGTTCGGATTTCTTCCGGCGGTGGTGGCGGGGGCGGCCCTGCTCAACGCCATGGGCGCTCGCCGGTTCGTCCTGATGTGGCTGGTGGCGGCGTCCTTGTTCTTTTACGGCTGGTGGAATCCGCCTTTTCTGATCTTGTTGGTAGCCTCGGTCATGGTCCATTTTTCCCTGGGCCGGGGCATTGTTCGGGCCAACAAATCCGGTCAATCGCGAACCGGTTGGTGGTTGGCGGCGCTGGGGGTCGCGGCAAACCTGGCGGCTATCGGTTGGTTCAAATACGCCGGGTTTTTTGCCGCCAATGTTCCGGGGTTGGATGGCAATTTCACGTTCACCCACATTATTCTGCCCCTGGGAATTTCGTTTTTTACATTCCAGTAAATCGCCTTTTTGGTGGACTGCAACCGCGGCAAAACCGAACCCCATTCGTTGCCGGAATACGCCCTGTTCGTGACGTTTTTCCCGCAATTGATTGCCGGGCCCATCGTTCACCACGGCGATATGCTGCCGCAGTTCCGCGACCCCGATGGTTTCCGTCTGACAGTTGTGGGCCTCGCCATGGGCGTCGACATTTTCCTGATCGGGCTGTTCAAAAAGGTGGTGTTGGCCGACGGCATTGCCGTGTACGTGCAGCCGGTGTTCGACGCCGCGGCGGCCGGCGATCCCTTGACGATGGCCCAGGCCTGGGGCGGGGCGCTGGCGTTTACGTTCCAGCTGTACTTCGATTTTTCCGGGTACTCGGATATGGCGATGGGCTTGGCTGCCATGTTTGGCTTGCGCCTGCCGGTCAATTTTAATTCGCCATACAAGGCCACCAGCATCATCGATTTTTGGCGGCGCTGGCACATGACGCTTTCGGCATTCCTGCGCGACTATTTGTACATTCCCCTTGGCGGCAATCGGTGGGGCTCGGCTCGCCGATATGGCAATGTTGCGCTGACAATGGTGCTTGGCGGTCTATGGCATGGGGCCGCATGCACGTTCGTTTTTTTGGGGGCCATACATGGGGTGCTGCTTATCGTCAATCATCTGTGGCGCGCGGTGGGCGTGCGATTGCCAGCTTCGGTGGGTTGGGTTCTGACATTCATGGCGGTGGCCGTGGGCTGGGTGTTTTTCCGGGCCGAAACATTCGATGCGGCCTGGGCGATGGTGTGGACCATGTTCGGCGGTAATGGGATTGGCGCCACAGTCCCCCCGGCGAACTTTGGCGGGGATCGCCAACTCGTCGCTCTGGCCTTTGCCCTGATCTGGGTGGCGGCGGCCCCCAATACCCAACAATGGGTGGCCGGCATCCATGGCAAATCGGTCGGCATGGCCCAGGATACTGCCCCCGTTCGGTACGCGTGGGCCGCGGGGCGTGCCGGGGCCGCAGCGCTGGGGGTGTTGGGCGGCGTCGCGATCATCCGATTGTTCGTGGGGGGGTATAGTGAATTCCTTTATTTCCAGTTCTGATCGGCTTCGCACCCACGGAGCGCTGGCCCTGGGCGTTGCACTCGCGATCGGCTTGGGGTTCGCG